>CAZJTO010000036.1:0-15238 GCA_964548935.1 uncultured Saprospiraceae bacterium | reverse complement strand
AATATATGATAGGGTGATCATACTGATCTGGATCTAACTTTTGGCTACGGCAAGCAATGGCTACCAGCGTAAATAGCATTGATAAGAGGAAGTACTTCATAATATAGACTGGATCAGATATACATCAAAGATAGTGCAGCTGATCAACAGTCATCCGTACACTTTACAAAAATCTTTAATAAATTAAAATGGAAGCTTGGTCACATCGACATTACCCCCCGATAAAATCACACCAACTTTCTTACCCCGAAACATTGATTTGTTGCGCAACAATCCAGCTAATGGAACGGCACATGAGGGCTCAATGATGATCTTCATTCGTTCGTAGACGTCTCTCAAAGTTGCTATAATCTCTGTCTCAGACACCAATAATATTTGATCAATATGCTCTTGGATGATCGGGAAGTTGATGTCACCCAAAAAGGTCCTTAATCCATCGGCGATTGTGGATGCTTCATCCCCATGATTGAGCATGATTTCTCCAGCTTGCAATGATCTATAGGCGTCATCTACATTCTCTGGTTCTACGCCAACAGCCTTAGCATGATCGCTTAAATGGTGACATGCTAAACAGGTGCCAGCGATCAATCCGCCACCACCTACTGGTGTCAGTACATAGTCCAAATCAGGATGTTCATTGAGCAATTCGATGGCCGCCGTTCCTTGCCCTATGATGACATCGAGGTCATTGGATGGATGCAAGAATGTTGCTTGTTTATCCTTACGAATCTGCTCTGCGGTTCGTTCTCGTGCGATTGCCGTGGACTCACACTCGATAACGATACCGCCATATCCTTTGACCGCCTCTTTTTTTACCTGTGGTGCATTCTCGGGCATGACGATATAGGCGGTAACCCCCATCCGAGATGCTGACAAGGCTACGGCTTGGGCAAAATTGCCAGAACTGTGTGTAACTACTCCACTACTTTTCTGCTCATCTGTCAAGGACGACATGGCATTGACTGCTCCACGCATCTTGAAGGCACCCATCTTCTGAAAATTCTCACACTTAAAGTAGATCTCACAATCAGCTTGTCCATTGAAATATCTGGAGGTCAATACGGGTGTATTGTGAATGAAGGGCTTGATGATGTTATGTCTTTCAAGGAGGTAGGAACTAGTAATCGTGGGTGGCATAAGATTATATAATTTCAATTATCAATATCATCTAAATCAACACTTGTTCCGATTTTATCACAGTATTTTCTAAAATCCGTTTCGTCCAACAAGCCTAGTTTGTAACTCCTCCTTAAGAAAGAGTACATGTTGTCCACCAACTCCTTTCTAACTTCCTTTTTCTCAATTGTTGTTTCTGGGGATTTCTGAGGCAATCTCGGTTTCTTCTTCCCATTGCCTAACTCGCAGATTCCACCACATATTCGACAATTATCTGGGATTTGGACACTATGAGAATCAATCCAGTCTTTCTGTGCCGTATACATTCTGCGAAAACGCGCATTGTGTTGATCTATAGCTTGTAAGGAGGTCTGAACTTCATTGATCCAAAACTCTATATTAACATATTGACCGACTACCATCCAAGAATCACTATCACTAAATTTTCGCAGTTGCTCTGAAATCAATTGAGCCTTTTTGACAGTGTAGATCATTCTACCAAATTACAGATTTTATAGCTTCAGTCCGTTCATTTGGATTCAACCTAATTAGCGCTTCTGAAGCACTCTCTGGTCTAAAACCTCACTGGACGATCCTTCTGATCTGATCAGTGGGTCTATATACCAATTTAGCACCATACGGTGCGTTTGGTTCATGGCATCTCTTGATTATTGAGATTCGGACCACTCAACTGATGGATTATATAATGCTCGACGCTATTGAGTTCGTTGAATCCCATTTTTCGTTTAATTATTAATGATTTCCAAAAATTTTTCTTTGAGTATTTGTAGACGTCCTTCTATAACCAAAGGATGGATGTGGCATGATAATATTTCTTCTGAGGACATATGGTCCATTATTGTTTGTAATTCTTCTTGTAAAAACTCCTTAATCATAGGATTAGAGGAAGGAAGAGTGATATAAAACAAAGCTTATGGTCTAACAACTAAACAATCGTCAACCCATACTTCGCAAAAGCCACTGCAGTATCCCCAAAATTCTTCATCCGCTCATCATGTGAATCACCTTGCAGAAAACGCATATACAGTTGCTGTGCAATAACAGCACCTTTCCAATAGGCAAAAGCTTCATACCACTTGATACGACTCATATCGAGCCCCGTGAGTGAAGCATAACGCTCGATGAGATACGCCTTGTTTGGAAAATCGCCGTAGAGCATTACAGGCAATTCTAAATCATCGAAAAAGGGTTCTTGCCAATAACTCAAGGTGGTTCCAAAATCTAACAATGGATCACCCAGGGTACACATGTCCCAATCAAATATTGAAGTGACTTGATCTGGATTATCTGGCTGATACTGACAGTTATCCAGCTTAATATCATTGTGGATAATTGATACTTGTTGAGTGGTTGGCGGATTGACTAAGAGTACTTTCAGCAGCTGATCCATATCGGTTGTATCTCCCGATTTAGACAACTCCCATCGCTTACTCCATCCACGGAGCTGTCGCTCTAAGAAGCCCGCCGGTTTTCCTAAGTTGCAAAGATCAGCCGCCTCGTAATCGACCATGTGTAACTGAGCTTCAACATTGATCATCGCATCCGTCAATCGTTGCTCGACATCTTCCATCTGCTCAAAACACGGCAGCACCTTAGTCCTCACCACTACTCCCGAGCGGCGCTCAATCACAATAAAATCAGATCCGATGACCTCATGATCCTCACATAATAGATAGGCTCTCGGTGCCGGATCGAAAACTTTGTATAGTTTAGATAGCACTCGATACTCACGCTTCATGTCATGGGCGCCCGGAGCAATCTTGCCAAAAGGAGGTCTTCTCAAGACATACTCCTGATCACCGAATGTTATGAGATAGGTCAGATTGGCATGGCCACCATGAAACTGAGCCACAACCATGTCGCTAGAGACATCCATGTGATCTCTGAGATAGGATTCTACTGAGGTCCAGTTTAGATCTTCGCCTTTTCGTACTTCTTTAGCCTGATCTAAGTGTTTCATAGGAAATCGTTACTGCTTCTTTCTGTCTGTACTATGATTTATTTGATTTTGGGGTTCCTATTTTCTGGGTGGTTGACATTATAGACTCTTTTAAATTCTAAGCTTTTGCTACCAAAGTTGATTAATAAACCAATCGGCAAGTTATATGCTTGGCAGTAATTCATAGCTTGAGCAAGATGTACATCTTCTAATTTTATCAAGGCTTTCAGTTCGACCATAATCTTGTCTTCAACAAAAAAGTCTACTCTTCTCGTACCAATGTGATGACCCTCGTAAAGAATATCCATCTCCATTTCTCGCACAAAAGACAAACCTGCCTTTTCCATTTCAATCGATAGAGCACGCTGATAAATAACTTCTTGAAAACCATTGCCTAGTGTTGAATGCACTTTCATTGCACAGCCAATAATTTTGTGTGTTAGTTCTTTATCTTTCATCACCTCTTTCTTCTGTCAGAATTAGGATGTAATGGATTAACAGATTATATGATTCGGATGTGTTTTAATATCTTATCATCCCTAAATCATAAAAATCCTAATACTACAATTACATACTCCGACGATACTTTCCTCCGACTTGAAATAATGCATCGGTAATCTGACCCAAAGAACAAAATTTAGTGGACTCCATGAGCATCTCAAATAGGTTGTCATCAGCAAGAGCCGATGTTTTAAGAGCCTCAATCGCTTCTGCGCTTTTATTTCCACTACATTTTATGAGATCTACGAGATTATCTATTTGCAGTTTTTTCTCTTCTTCGGTGGCTCTGATCACTTCATCTGGAATAATGGTCGGTGAGCCTTGTGCAGACAAAAACGTATTCACACCGATGATCGGATATTCCCCAGTATGCTTTAGGGTCTCATAATACAGACTCTCTTCCTGTATCTTACCCCGTTGATACATCGTCTCCATAGCGCCAAGTACGCCGCCTCTCTCGGTTAGTCGATCAAACTCCAGCAGGACTGCTTCTTCGACAAGATCTGTTAACTCATCAATGATGAATGATCCCTGGAGTGGGTTTTCATTTTTGGCGAGCCCCAACTCGTGATTGATAATCATCTGGATGGCTACTGCTCGGCGTACACTCTCCTCTGTTGGAGTCGTGATGGCCTCATCGTAGGCATTGGTGTGTAGCGAGTTACAGTTGTCATATATCGCATACAGCGCTTGAAGCGTAGTTCTAATATCGTTGAAGTCTATCTCCTGAGCATGTAGTGATCTCCCAGAAGTCTGAATATGATATTTGAGCTTTTGAGAGCGCTCATTAGCCCCATATTTATACTTCATAGCTTTTGACCAGATGCGTCGTGCAACTCGGCCGATTACGGCATACTCTGGGTCAACACCATTAGAAAAAAAGAAAGATAAGTTAGGAGCGAAGTCATTGATATTCATCCCACGTGAGAGATAGTACTCCACAAAGGTGAACCCATTGGACAAGGTAAAGGCCAATTGCGAAATCGGATTGGCTCCAGCCTCTGCTATATGATATCCCGATATCGATACAGAATAAAAATTGCGTATCCCATGGTCAATAAAATATTGCTGTAGATCTCCCATCAATCGCAGAGAAAACTCAGTAGAAAAGATACAAGTGTTCTGTGCTTGATCCTCTTTTAAAATATCAGCCTGCACAGTTCCTCTTACTGACTTGAGCGCTTGAGCCTTAAGTGTGGCATAGATCGCTGGCTCAAGTACCAAATCTCCCGTAAGACCTAAAAGCATTAAGCCCAAACCATTGTTACCCTCGGGCAATTCCCCGTGATATGTGGGGCGAGCCTTTCCTTTGTCGTCATAGTGCTTTTTATATGCGGCTTCGACGAGATGCTCCAGCTTATGTTCTGTAATGTAGCGTTCACACTGTTGATCAATCGCCGCATTCATAAAGAATGCACAGATGGTAGCCGCAGGGCCGTTAATGGTCATCGATACTGAAGTCCGAGGATTGCATAGATCGAAACCAGAATAGAGCTTTTTGGCATCATTTAGCGAGCAAATATTAACCCCTGAGTTCCCTACTTTACCATAGATGTCTGGTCGATGATCTGGATCGTGACCATATAGCGTAACGGAATCAAAGGCCGTAGACAAACGCTTTGCCGGCATGCCCTGGGACAAGTAATGAAATCGTTTATTAGTACGTTCTGGCCCACCCTCTCCTGCAAACATTCGAGTGGGGTCCTCGCCTTTTCGTTTGAATGGGAATACACCTGCTGTAAATGGAAATTCTCCTGGGACATTTTCTTTTCTCGTCCAGCTGAGTATATCACCCCAATCACTATACTTTGGCAATACAACCTTCGCCACTTTGTTATGAGACAATGTGCTTGTGTAGTTGTCTACAGTAATCTCCTTATTTCTTATCTTATAGGTAAACTGATCTTTGGCGTAGGCCTCCTTCTTATCAGCCCATCCATTGATGACTGACAACGATTCCGTAGTCAATTGTTGACGCAGTTGTTCTATCTGTTCTGTCAAGTCAATATCCCCGTCTTGCTTAGTCAAATAAGCTTGAGTCGACTGCAAGTCCTGGTAGAGTCGAGCAATCTCAGATTGATCTGTTGTTTCTTGGTCATAGCGCTGGATGACCTCCTTGATCTCAGATAGATATCTGATTCGTGCTGGAGGAATGATGTATTGCTTTTCACTTTGACCCGTATCCAATTCTGCTGATGTACTCATGCCCAATTTAGTCATGAGGTCGCCAAACAATCGATTGACTCCTGGATCATTAAACTGTGCTGCAATTGTCCCATATACCGGCATCTCATCCACTGGGCTCTCCCATAGCTCGTGATTGCGCTGGTATTGCTTCTTGACGTCTCTGAGAGCATCTGCACCACCCTTCTTATCGAACTTATTGAGCACGATTAGATCGGCAAAATCGAGCATGTCGATTTTCTCCAATTGTGACGCTGCACCAAATTCTGGTGTCATCACATAAACCGATATATCTGCATGATCTACGATCTCAGAATCTGACTGCCCTATACCAGAGGTCTCCAAAATGATCAAGTCAAACTGCGCACTCTTGAGCACGGTAAGTGCACTGTTGATATCCTTGGAGAGGGCAAGATTATACTGCCGAGTTGCCATCGATCGCATAAATACACGATCATCACTGATTGCATTCATCCTGATCCGATCACCAAGAAACGCCCCGCCGGTCTTACGCTTTGACGGATCTACTGACACAATAGCGATCGTCTTGTTTGGATAAGTCTGCAGGTACCTCAATACAAGCTCATCCACAAGACTTGACTTGCCCGCTCCACCTGTACCTGTTATCCCCAGAATCGGAGCTGCGTCAACATTTGATTTACTGAGTTTAGTGAGCCAGTCCTGACTATCATCAGGATATGCCTCTGCCAACGTGATCACACGCCCCAGGTCCATGTTTCCCTTGTCTTTGAGTCGCTTAATTTGCCCGTTGACTTTATTGGGTATACCAAAGTCGCAAGACTCCAATAGGTGATTGATCATACCCTGAAGACCCATAGACCTCCCGTCATCGGGAGAATAGATCCTCGTAATGCCATAGTCATGAAGGGCATCAATCTCAGTGGGTAATATTGTGCCACCACCGCCACCAAATATCTTGATGTGGCCAGCTCCTTGCTCCTTCAGTAAATCGTGGGCATACTTAAAAAACTCGTTATGACCACCTTGATACGATGTAATGGCAATACCCTGAACATCCTCTTGGATGGCCGCATCGACAATCTCTTTTACGGACCGATTATGACCCAGATGGATGACCTCAGCGCCACTTCGTTGCATGATCCGTCTCATGATATTTATGGCTGCATCATGACCATCAAACAGTGATCCTGCAGTAAGTATGCGAATCTTATTTTTAGACTTGTAGGGTGCTATTTTTTCCATGACACAATTAATTTTTACTTGGCTCCTGAATTAAAAGATTGGATAGGTACTTTTTCATATGTAGTAGGCGCGAACCATACCATGAGAAAAACTCACCGTCAACCAATCTGACTAATATATTGGGTAGCTCTTTTTGTAATTCATTCATATGTTGTTCCGAAAATGGGAAAGGCTCAGAGGACAATAAGATCATATCTATGTCCGCAGACTTGAGCATGTCGATATCCACTATCGGATATCGGCTCTGATCCTTAAACACATTCGTATATCCGACTTGCTCCAACATGTCATTGATATAAGTATCGCCGCCAATCGTCATCCACGGATCTCTCCAGATGAGATAGACTACTCGCCCTCTTGTTGGATCGAGCGATGATAAAATAGATTGTTGCTCGGCGATGATCTGGTCAGCCCGTTCTGATCGGTTCGTAATCTGACCGATTGAAGTGATTAGATCATAAGCATCGGCCAATGTTTTGATATCACTCACCCACACATTGTGTTGTTGTCGTAAGTGAGTAATCGTTTCTTTACTATTCTCTTCCTTATTGGCAATGATTAGATCGGGACAAAGGGCATCAATCCGTTCTGTATGGACGGTTTTAGTTCCTCCGACGGTAGTAATTTCCTTTTTTAATCCTTGCGGGTGTATACAAAATTTGGTGCAGGCTACAATTGCCTTTCGTAGTCCTAAGTCAACTAACAATTCAGTAATAGAAGGCACAAGAGACACGATTGTCGAGGGATGTCCACTTAGTGTGATGCGGTCACCTAATTGGTCTTGATAGCTGACTGTCTCACCCATCTATTGCACTACATTTTTATAATCAAAAGGACAATGTCTGCATTTGCTGCCACAACAATAACCACGCTTCAAGTGATAAGCCTCAGTCATGACCATGAGTCCATTTTCGAAATAGTAATCTGCTTGCTTAGTAGCTTCTGAGCTTTCCGAGGATACCGACTTTTTAGGCTGTTTATTCTCCATGGTCATATCACAATGAATCGAAAATTATAAAATCTTCAAGTATCCAAGTCACTCATCAACATATTGTACAACATAATTTGGCAGATAAGGGTCATAATACACCTGTGGTATCATAGTTTTCTAGGAGCTCCACAACTCGATTGAGGAATGTTCCCCCCAGATATCCATCGATTACTCTATGGTCGTAGGATAGTGATAGATACATAATCCTTCTAATCATGATGGCATCACCGTTTTTAGTCTCGATCACTACTGGCCTCTTCTTAATAGTACCAGTTGCCAAAATCGCCAGTTGAGGCTGATTGATGATTGGAGTAGCCATCATACTATTGAAAGTTCCAATATTCGTCAGCGTAAATGTGCCATTCTGAATTTCGTCAGGCGCCAAATCTCCCTTACGAGCACGATTAACTATATCATTAAGTCTCGATGCGATACCAGTTAGGGAGTAATTATCAACCTTGTGGAGGACCGGTACAATCAAGTTGCCATCCGCCAGTGCCGTAGCAACACCGATGTTTATATCTTTTTTGATCAGTAAGTTGTCTCCAACTATCGATGCATTAATTTTTGGGAATTCTGTCAGCGCCTTGGTCAAGATATCAATTAGCAAAGTCGTAAAGGTCAGCTTGGTATTATGTTTTTCCAGAAATCCCTTCTTAATTCGATCTCTCCAGATCACCAAGTCCGTTACATCCGCCTCTGCAAAAGACGTCACATGAGCAGATACCTCTTGGGACTGAATCATGTGTTTAGAGATCATTTTTCTCATGCGACTCATCGCTACGAGCTGATCACCTCCTGATGAAGATGTATCCTTGGTCGAAGTGGACTTAGCTGCTGATTTAGATTTCTTTTGAGCAGGGCTACCAAGCGGAATCACCTCTTGCTCTTTAATGTACGCTTCGACGTCTCTTTTAGTCAGCCTTCCATCTTTACCCGAGCCTACAATTTTGCTTAGATCAGATTGACTGATCGCATGCTTTTCTATCATGGACTTAACCAATGGAGAATATGACGCCGTCTGAACACTTGGTGTTGCTGGGGTAGTCTTGCTTTTGCTCTGAACTTTTGGAGCAGGTGTAGTACTTGTAGTTTTGGGATTTGTTGCCTTGCTCGGTTGCTCTTCTTTATTCTGAATGGAAGACTTAGGAGCGGCTTGACCTGCTTCTGCGGGGTCAGAACCATTAACTGATATTTTCAAGATTACAGATCCTACACTTATGACATCATCTTTCTTCGCAAGTATTTCTTGCACCTTCCCTGACACTGGCGACGGGATCTCAGAATCGACCTTGTCCGTAGCAACCTCGAGTAAGGTGTCATCTTCGGATACTTGATCACCTACTTTCACGTGCCATTCTATAATGGTTGCATCGGTGATACTTTCACCCATCTCTGGTAGTAAGACGTCTTTAATCATAGCAGTTAGTGTTTGTATTTGTCTTTAGAACATGGCTGAATAAGTAGCAGGTTGGTACTCAGCCATCATCTTTAATACTGCTTCAACAACATCTATCGCTTGTGGTTTACTCTGGAAGTTGCCATTGTCCCCGTATGGAGTTCTATGTTCTGTGCTCGTCACAGTTATAGGCTGGGCATCGAGATAGTTATAACCTCCTTGTTCCTCAAGTACTTTTTGCATCATATAGGCGGTGCCACCACCTGGTACATCTTCATCTAAAAAGATGACTTTATTGGTCTTTTTGAGGGACTGTACAATGGTAGACTCAATATCAAATGGCAGCAATGTCTGTACATCTATCAACTCCACATCTACATTGTGCTCTTCTAAATAGTCGGCGGCAGTAGCCGCTTCTGCCACACATGAGCCATACGTCACGATGGTCACATCATCCCCTTCTCGTAGGACCTCGGGAGATCCCAATGGCACTGTGAATGTGTCCAAGTTACTAGGCATCTTTTCTTTCTTACGATAGCCATTGAGACATTCTATAACTACCGCAGGGTCGCTACCTTGCAATAAGGTATTATACATACCTGCTGCTTGTGTCATATTTCTTGGCGTAAGAAGATGTATTCCTCTCAAGCTTCCTAACAACATGCTCATCTGAGACCCACTATGCCAGATTCCTTCAAGTCTATGGCCACGTGTGCGCACGATTACTGGTGCTATCTGCCTGTTATTAGTCCTCCATCGCAAGGTGGCCAATTCATCTGTTAATGCCGGGAGAGCATATACCAGATAATCTAAATATTGTATCTCAGCGATTGGTCTAAATCCACGCATAGACAGCCCTATCCCTTCGCCAACAATAGACCATTCTCTGATCCCTGTATCCCATACTCGATTAATGCCGTATTTTTCTTGCAGTCCAGCAAAACACTGATTGACACCACCAATCTTTCCTACATCCTCGCCAAAAGCGACCACAGAATCATTACGCTCTAGCAGTTGATCAAAGAAGGCATTAAGCACCTCATAACCATTAACGACTGGTGCATCTTCTGTATAAGTCGCACTGACAACTTCTATAGACGTAGGAGAGGTTTCTGAAGACGCTTGCAGATTAGTGCTAAAGATTTGATTTAGTTGTTCTTTCTGTGTTTGGTACCAGCTTTTAAGCGCCGATAATTCCGCTATTTCTTTATCGACAGGATATTGCATAATGATTGTCGCAGCCACATCCATAAGCTTAGCTAAGACACCATGCTGAGCAATCTTGAGTCGAGACTGGGCAGAATCTACAACAGCCAGACTCTGATCTAATTGGTCAATGAGGCGGGTTAATTCTGCCTTAGCTTCTTGAAAGGGCCGTTGATGCTCCTGCCAAGTCTGTTTAGCCATGTTCTTGATGTCCTTGGCCCAAGTGATTTTTAAATCATCAATTTCAGATTGTGTAATGACATTATTAGCAATGAGGAAGTGCTCATACTGTAACAAACAATCCATCTCTTTTTCCCACTCCAGTCGCTCCTTTGGCTTATATCTCTCGTGACTACCTGAGGTAGAGTGCCCGTTGAGCTGTGTCAATTCATGCACATGTATTAATACTGGAACACATTGCTCCCGGCATAAATCAATGGCATCACTAAATGTGTTATTGAGTTCTTCGTAATTCCATCCTCTGACCTTGAAAATTTCACAAGCTCTCTCGTTATTATTCGTTCTCTGGAATCCTGCTAAAATATCTGATACGGACCCTTTGGCAGTCTGCAATTCTGTTGGGACAGAAATACCATAACCATCATCCTGGACTACAAAAATCATCGGTACTTGCTCGACACAGGCAGCATTAAAAGTCTCGTAAAAGATGCCTTCAGCGGCAGTGGCATCTCCGAGTACAGCTACTACGACTTCCTGACCTTTGGACGAAAAGTCATTTACGCTTTCATTGATTCTATAGAGTTTAGAACTGAGTGCCATACCCAGCGCTTTAGGCAGATGTCCCGCCAATGGCGACAACGCTGCTGGAATATTATATTTCTTAGTCAGATTAAGTGTGCTACCCTCTTGATTGATAAACGGAGTCGCAAAATGACCATTCATCAGTCGTCCTGAGGTATACGGGTCATGCTCGGCATCTGCATACAAATTAAACAAGATCGACGCTGGTGTAGCTAAATCTTTGGCCATTAAGAAAGTCTGATCTCGATAGTAGCCCGAATAATAATCGCCCTCTTGGAAATATTTGGCCAAGACTAACTGCCACAATTCTTTACCTGCGCTCTCAATACCAAACTTCGCCTTTCCCGTAAGGACTTCACTTCGGATCTTCTTACTGATCAACCTACTTTCAAATGCCAGCTTCAAGTCTTGGAGTAATTCTTTTCGATTGAAGCTTCTACCGGCTGATGACTTTTTGACTTTTTCTAAAACTGCCATTAGAATATATATTGAGTGTAATAGAATAGGATACAAGTAATTAATTGGTTAAACGACCAATTTGTTTAAATATATATTCAATTCTGCGTAAAGCGGTAGTTATAGGCAAGAAAATTCTAAATTGTCTTGCGTAAATTGCCTCTATACATGGGACAACAAAAACGGAAGGTTGGCAGACCTACTGAAAAGGCGGGTATAGATACGGAACAAGTACTTGAAGAGTGTCTAAAACAGTTTGCACAATTGGGATATGGAGGTGTATCAATTAAGTTGTTAGCACAAAAGACAGGAGTGGCAGATTCGCTGCTGTATTATCATTTTGGGACTAAAGAGCAACTCTGGCAAAAAGCAACTCTGCAGGCCGGTTTAGCAATATCCAATAGCCTTACCGACATCTTTACAGTATTGGATGATACCATTGGTCTCGAGAGAATCAAAATCTATATCAAAAAAATAGTGCTCTTCTCTTCTGTTCATCCTGAGTTTCAGCAGGTCGTCGTGCAGGAGATGTTCTCTCAATCTACCCGTTCTGACTTCTTAATTGACGAAGTCTTGAAGCCTATCTTTTCGCATTTGGAAGAGGCAATCCAAGAAGAACAGGAAAAGGGGACTGTCAAAGCCGTCCCACCAGCCAATCTATTCAGTTTTATTATTGGGTCCATTACAACGTTTTTCGCTCGTAGTTATCAGATGAAAAAACTCTATGGCGTTGATAGCTTCGATCAAGATCAAATCGATCAGCATGCTAATCTGATTACAGATTTAATTTTAGCTGGTCTTCTTGTCAATCCAGTTGGATGAAAGAACAAGAAATTAAAGCTTCTTTTATAGCAACCAACCAGCATGGAGATATCTTCAGGTTGCCTAGTGACGACCACTGTGGATCACATAGCTAATCATCCGTTCTTTTCCTTGGGTGAAAAGAACCAAAAATCAAGACCATAAAATAGCTATACTCAAGGCTGCTCCCGCTACCCTCAGTTTATGGTCGCTCCACTCGCTGCCTTTTTTCGCTTTCCTCCTTGAGGGGCAAGGGGTGGACTGTGTCTTGTCCTAAAATAAGTTCCCTAATATTCACCGAAAATCTCTCCACGCTGGTCGCATAAAAAAAACTGTTACGACCTTAATAAAAACCCTCCATCAAGAGGTATATAAGTACCCGTGATAAAACTACTGGCCTTCGAGCAGAGGAATATGGCGAGCCCGGCTATATCGGTGGCCTTTCCGATACGACCTACAGGATGCAATGCCGCCATCTGCGTCATATCAAATGCCTTGGTCATATTACTCTCAAATACAGCTGGGCCGATTGTATTGACTAATATGTGATCAGTGACCAGATCTTTGGCCAGTTCTTTTCCTAGTTGCTTCACAGCAGCTTTGCTAGGTCCATATGAATAAGCCATCATAGAATCAGGTGACACTGCCGCAACAGAACTGATCATGACGATCCGACTTGGATTTTCTTGGCTGGCCTGTTTTTTAAGTAAGGGTAAGAGTGATTTAGTTAAAAAGAATACCGCCTTAACATTGAGGTCCATCACTTTATCCCAGCCTTTCTCTGGGTAATCCTCAAGTGGTGCGCCCCACGAAGCACCAGAGTTATTAATTAAGATATCAAGATGTCCAACTTGATCACTCAATTTTTCAGCAAAAGCTGTAATATTCTCTACACTTGATAGATCAACAGTCATCCCAGTGCACTTGCCTTTACCCAACTTGTTCATCTCTGCTGCAAATGCTTCGCAGGTCTCAAGAGACCGTGAAGCTATGATGACATCAGCTCCAGATTCTATTAATCCTTGGGTCATCATGGCGCCTATACCTTTGCCTCCTCCTGTTATGAGTGCTGTCTTTCCTTGTAGAGTAAATAATTGTTCGATCATGTTTTTTATTACTTATGAGTTTCCGTAGCGCTCAAGATAGGTAGCCTGTCGCTCAATAGCCACTTTAAATTCAGTTGTTAATCTTGCGATAAGATCCTTAGTTGGCAAGGTATCTTTAATAGTTGCCGATCCCTGCCCTGCTGACCATATTGTAGACCAAGCTTTAGCTTCGGCATCTAACTCCTCACCAAAATTGATTTTCGCCTTTACATTCCACATCTCAGGAGTAATCCCAGAATTTATCAGACTTGCTTTTAGAAAGTTAGCCGGCACACCAGAAATTGAGGCCGTATAGATGATGTCATCAGAGCTCGAATCGATAATCATCTGCTTGTAGGCATCATCCGCTATTGCTTCATCTGTATTGATAAACCTTGTACCCATATAAGCCAGGTCCGCACCCATCTGCATTGCGGATGCAATATCATTGCCTGTGCTGATATTACCTCCTAAAAGTATCAGCCCGTCAAATATCTCACGGATCTCTGGAATGAACGGTATTGGGCTACGAGTCCCTGCATGACCTCCGGCACCTGCTGCGACTAAAATAAGGCCATCAACCCCTGCCCGTATGGCACTCTTAGCATGTCTCACAGTAGTGACATCATGAAAGACTAAACCACCATAACTATGAATGCGATCTACAACCGCTTGGGCCGCACCGAGCGATGTAATAATGATAGGCACCTCTTGTCGGACACATACCTCAAGATCAGCCTCTAAGCGAGGATTAGTCTTATGCACGATCAAGTTAACGCCGTATGGCGGAACCGCTTGACCTGTCTGTTTCTCATGTTGTTTAAATTCTTGCTTAAGGTCAACTAACCACTCCTCAAATCCCTCAGTAGATCGATTATTAAGGGCTGGAAATGTGCCTATAATCCCGTGCTTGCAACAAGCTTTTACTAAGGTCATCTGCGAACAAATAAACATCGGAGAGGCAACTACTGGCAGTCGCAGGTTGAACGATTCTAAGGTTTCTACTCTATTCATTCAAACTTTGTTTGGTTATTTGGTCGTTATAGTGATTAAAGTGATCTAACAATATAGTTCTCTTTCAGGCAGAATCACTTTAGAGGTTGAAGGCTTTTTAGGTCTTATAATTAGCGAATTTGATTATATGAAGAACTTTACAAAAAACGGACGATATGAATAAGGAAATGGTCATGTTCACGATATCACATATTAAGATTAAGACGGCCCAGTATGTTTTGGAAGAAAAGGGCATCAAGTCTTTCAGCCTGGATCAGTCTGATAGCGCCCATGCAGGTCTTTTTGGTGATATAAAGTTATATGTACACGAGAATTTAGCTGAGGAAGCCAAGCATATCCTTCAAGAAGAAGGAGTGTTAGAATAGAGTTAGAGACTAACTGGATGACATCGATTTGTATTCATAAAAAACTCTGACTAATCTGTTCTATCGGCGAGATCAATTAATCTTGTGAACACAATTATGAGATTATAGTGATAATCATAAATTGCTAATTACCAATTATGCTAAATTTGTCTCTTATTAAGAAAACGACGTCTT
>CAZJTO010000035.1:5747-15840 GCA_964548935.1 uncultured Saprospiraceae bacterium | reverse complement strand
TGGGTTTTTTTATGGTGACCACGATCTGTCGCTAAGTGCCTTAGAGATTTGAATCTTAGACGAAACATTTTATCCCTTATCCTTAACTTCGTCCCCCGATACAATGACTAATGGGAAAGAGACAGCAAGCAGTTCGAGTTTTTGCGCCAGCTACAGTAGCAAATGTCGCGGTTGGATATGATATCTTAGGATTTGCAATTGATCGCCCGGGAGACGAGATCATTGCTAGACAAAGCGGGACTCCTGGACTCCGCATCACAAAAATCAATGGCACTAAAAAGAAACTTCCATTGGAGGCAGACAAGAATACCGCCAGCTTTGGTGCCCTTAAAATGCTAGAAGACCTCGGACTACAAGATGAAGGAATAGAACTCGAAATCTATAAAAAGATGCCTTTTGGTAGTGGCATGGGGTCAAGTGCTGCGAGTGCTGCAGCAGGCGTACTAGCGGTCAATGAACTATTAGGACGACCCCTTGAGAAGCGTGCGCTTGCCAAATATGCCGTCTTAGGAGAAAGCGCTGCAGATGGCGCTATACATGGAGATAATGTCATCCCCTCATTGCTTGGAGGAATAATCCTTATCCGTGAAAATGCCACATATGATTTCGTCAAGTTGCCTGCGCCTCGAGGCGTGACTGTCTTTTTAATTTATCCTGAGATAGAAATACTAACTAAAGATGCTCGTGCAGTGTTGAGTGATCAAGTACAGCTCACACAGATGATCAGCCAGACTGGAAACATTGCCGCTTTTGTCGCCAGTTTATACACCTCTGATCTGGAGCTAATGAAGCGCAGCCTCAAAGATCACGTTATAGAACCTCAACGGGCCCAGCTGATTCCGCATTTCTATGATCTACAAGATATCGCCATGAAGCATGGTGCTATGAATTATACAATTAGTGGTGCTGGACCCAGTATGTTTGGGTTTGCGCAGAATACACTTGTTGCCGAGAATGCTGTGGAGGCTATCACTCAATACTTGGATCAAAAATCTATACACTCAACAGCCTATATCTCTCCTATTAATAATACTGGAGCTTATAAAATGTAATCTGCTTTAAAACAGAGATCCGATCATTATGAAATACTATAGTACTAAAAACAAAGACATTGCTGTAAACTTAAAAACTGCAGTTTTAAAAAGTCTCCCGCCGGATAATGGTCTTTATCTGCCTGAGCAGGTCGAACCACTCAGCAAGAACTTCTTCACTTATCTCGACAAATTGTCACTGCAGGATATTGCCTATGAGGCAAGTCGTCAATTTTTAGAGGAAGACTTCTCTGGAGCAGAAATCGCTGACATCACTGCTGAAGCAATCAATTTTGCAGCCCCAGTTATTGCTCTCAACGATCAGCTATCCATACAGGAGTTGTGGCATGGGCCCTCATTGGCATTTAAGGATTTCGGTGCTCGATTTATGGCTAACATCATGGGTCGCTTAGTAGCAGACGAGGATCGAAAGCTCACCATCCTCGTAGCAACAAGTGGCGATACGGGTGGTGCTGTAGCAGCCGGGTTTCTCGGAGTTGAAGGGGTTGAAGTCATCATCCTATATCCCAAAGGAAAAGTCAGCCCACTGCAAGAAAAGCAGCTTACCACACTGGGCCAGAATATTACTGCCCTTGAAGTTGATGGGACTTTTGATGATTGTCAGGCTCTGGTGAAGAAAGCTTTTTTGGATCAAGAGATCAATGATCAATATCTCTTGAGCTCTGCCAACTCTATCAATATCGCAAGATTAATCCCTCAGTCCTTCTATTACTTCGAAGGATATAAGGAAGTGATGGATGGAGACATTCTAGTTAACTTCTGTATCCCATCGGGTAACTTCGGTAATCTTACAGCGGGCCTCCTAGCTAGGCGCATGGGTCTCCCGATCAACAAACTCATCGCCGCCACGAATGTCAATGATGTAGTGCCAAGGTATCTCGAGAGCGGATCATATGACCCAATGAAGTCTATACAAACAGTATCGAATGCAATGGATGTAGGAAATCCATCAAACTTCCGTAGAATCGAAAATTTATTCGATCAAAATTGGTCATCGGTCAAAGAGGTAATCGTCGGATATCGATATACTGATGACCAGACCTGTGCAGCAGTGAAGGAAGTTCACGACCAACACGATTATATCATTGATCCACATGGAGCAGTCGGTTTTCTCGCTGCTCAAGAATACGCCCAACATCATGGTGATCAGAAAACGGTGATCCTTGAAACAGCTCATCCAGCGAAATTTCTGCCCGTCATGGAACCAATACTTGGAAAAATCGATGTGCCCGATCGCCTTGCCGTATTATCCGAAAAAGAAAAGTCGGCCATCTCCATGAGCATCGATTTTGAGCCATTTAAGGCCTGGTTGCGCTCAAGAGCGTGATTTCTGCGCTGAGAATACATCAAGGGCCAACCTTTGTTTTAGGCTATGTTTTATAGATAAGTAATTGATTATCAGACTTTAGCACATATATTATTATCGATCTATTCGCGCTGAGAATTGAATATTTAGCTTGTTTCTGTATTAAGGGCTTGGCTAATGGATTCTGAGAGCACCCTTTTTTAACGATTCATGTCGAGACCTATTCAGTTAGCTAAGGACTAGCTAGGTAATCACAAATTTAGGCCTCGGCGGCACAACGCAAGATGCCTCAACTCCGCTCCGCTTCGTTCCGCATGAAAAAAGCAATGTAAGAACAAACACGCCTCTCTTTTCATATCGAGCTTGTCGAGAACATCTTCAGTTAGCCAGCACTAGTCCAGATGGCAACATAAAGGACCTAGACAGCATAACGCAGGATGATACTTCTACACTCTATTTCAATCAGGACAAAAAAAGAGGGAGCCAATGGCTCCCTCCACTTTTCTTGAATGATGGATTCAAAAAAGTAAGGTTCTAAGATCCAAACACCTCAGGTTGTTGATTAGATGAATCTATGTCAAATATAACTTATATCGTGCAGTGATGTTTCACGTATATGAAATTTTAATATATTAATAACGTAGATTCATTAGTAATATCTCTGTTTATTTTGTGGTCGTCATACCAAATTATTGGAACTCAAATAGCTACTCACATCCTTCTTGATCTACCTCTAAGAGCCCATCACTCACCTCTGATAGTGGACGAAACTCTACTGTCGGTGCACTGAGTATGACCTCATTAGGAGCTGATACAGACCCATCTACTATGATGCGGTCAGAAGCGGTATAGGTGCCAGCCAAGAGAGGTCCACTGAGGATGCGCTCTGAGAGACATACTTCATCATCTGCACAAGTTAGGGTCAATGTGAAGTCTCCACTATCGCCTCTCCTCTCCTGGACGTGGATCCAGTAGTTTTGCCCTGCCACTGTACTAAAACTGGCTTCTGAGAGAAGACCGCATGTATCGTCATTATCTGCCACACATGTTAGGTCGCCACAAGAACCAGTCAGCACAGCGATCTCCGAATTAAAACTTATCTGAGTATTACATAAACTAGCTGTGACCTCGCCTCCAGTACCGATAAACCGAAACCATGGCCCGGGTTCGTCGAGATTGCACCCTTCATTATTTTCTGGATCCACGACAAGCTCACCTACTGATCCATCTATCGTTTGTCCACAGATTAATGAGATAGCATTGCTACATAGAGGTAGTGGTCCTGGGACTGAGCAACTCATAGAAATATCAAAATCTGCTATTGCTCCGTTAAATCCATCGACTACAGCAAAATACGTTCCTGGTGTCAGTCGGGTGATTACTTGAGCCCGATGACGAACTAAGCAGGAGTTCGGATCAGCTGGATCAGTAAGAATAAACAACTCCGTACCAGCAGTTTCATTATCGAGTGATATGGTGATTAACGTATCTGGGGCAACTACGTCAAATGTATAAACACGCTCAGGTGCTGAGAAATCAGCAAATCGACAAGAGTAGTCATCAAGAACTGAATTATCTAGATTGTTTTGATCAGTCAGTATATCACCACAGCTGAGTGGTATAGGGGGTTGTACAGGATTACAACTTAAGGATATATCAAAGTTGCCTGTCGACCCGTTAAATCCATCGACTACAGCGTAGTATCTTCCAGGGGACAGCACGATGGCTATTTGATCAAAGCTATGTGATAAGCAAGAGCTGGGATCAGCTGGATCAGTTAGGATAAACAAATCAGTGTTGGTATTCTCATTATTAAGTGATATGGTCACTAAAGTATCCGGTGACTCTACATCAAATGTATACACACGCTCAGGGCCAGAGAAATTAGCAGCTCGGCATGGGTAATCATTAAGGACTGCATTATCTAGATTAGTTTGATTCGAGAGTGTCTCACCACAGCTGAGTGGTATAGGGGGTTGTACAGGATTACAACTTAAGGATATATCAAAGTTGCCTGTCGACCCGTTAAATCCATCGACTACAGCGTAGTATCTTCCAGGGGACAGCACGATGGCTATTTGATCAAAGCTATGTGATAAGCAAGAGCTGGGATCAGCTGGATCAGTTAGGATAAACAAATCAGTGTTGGTATTCTCATTATTAAGTGATATGGTCACTAAAGTATCCGGTGACACTACATCAAATGTATATACACGCTCTGGTGCTGAAAAATCAAAAGATCGGCATGGGTATCCATTGAGATTATTAGCCCCTACTTCATTAGTTTGATCCACGAGCATATCTCCGCAGTTTAGTTTTTGTATGATATCATCAGTATCACCTTCGCAAAAGCTAGTGCCATCGCCATCCAGATCTAGTACAAACTCCACAAAGGGCAAAGGCTCACTTAGGACGATCGTGTTCATGCCATCTGGTAGTCCATCATTAGGGTCATACTGATAACTATCGTCTGTATAGGTGCCTTGGATATTAGGAGCGCCTGCGTCATAGTTAATCAGTCCTGAGTTAGTCAAGGATGTGCCTGCGTCTATAGAGAATGGACCATCAGTGCTGATGACGGAGCATGCGGCGTTAGTCATTGTGGGCGTACCACCAGCCTGATTGGACAATACGATGCTACCCAATGAAGAGTTGTTGATGTCGATACTTCCATTATTGGTAAATGTAGTGGCATCATCAGTACTCAAAATACCAAACTGAGCACCTTGAATATTTATCTGGCCGCTATTTGTTGTGTTAGAACCAGATATGTTATTTATACCAGAGGTGTTTGGGTTATCAATCTCGATTGATAATGTGCCAGTATTTACGAAAGAGGAGGTCGGACCGCTTAGAGTTACAGATCTTGATATAGCATCTTCTACAAGGATTGTCCCAGCATTAGTAAAGGAAGACCTAGAAATAATGCCTATAGATGTGGTGTTCATGACATGTATCCTGCCACCCGATTCGACTGTTAAGTTGGCACGATTATCTATGCCAATTAGTGATGTGCTTGCTGTACTGCCATCTACTATCAACCGGCCCTGATCTTTGATGGTTAGCGAGCCATCAATACTTACATGCATGACACTATCAGTGTTAGATGATAACTCTGGGTCATTGCCTGTACCTCCAGAGGATATAACAACACTGTCTGCCTTGATAGGTACTCTGATTTGTGACCAGTTACAGGCATCACTCCAGGATGCACTGCTGCATCCTCTCCAGTAGTTAGCAGCGGGGTTAGTCTCTTCTATTGTTAGAGCAGTAAAAGATGCATCAAAAAAAGATGCCCCATTGGGAGCATGAATAATTCCGAGAGAGGTGATAGAACCGATCTGAAAGTTGGTGTTCTCATCAGCACTGGTCGAGATAACACCTATATTTTCAAGTACACTGGAGAAAATATTGTCATTTCCAGTATGGATGTGTCCGCAGAAATCATTGATAAATATGCCAGCGCTATAGGCTATTGCATTGGCAGTAGAGTTGGAAATAGATATTTTTCCTCGGTTTTCTAATCTAGCATTTCCACTTGTTCCATTGTTGAGCCCGATATTACAGTTGTCGATAGTGATCTGTCCATCGTTAATAATCTGTCCGAGCACATTGATGCCCACGTTGTTTGCATTGCTGATGGCCAGAAGACCAGCATCTCCGATATTGATAAAACTGCTCAACTCGATCATTTCTATACCTGTAATGGGGCTAGGTGTAGCGCCTTGAGGGTCGATAGTTAGACTTGCATCAATATTAAGTATGCCCCCTGATCCTTCTAATCTTACACTTGCGACGATGGCATCCTGACTGATGATGACGAGCCCTCCATTATTGATGATCGCCACAGTACTACCATTCGGTATGCCAGCTGTCCAGTTACTGGCATTATGCCAGTCAGTATCGCTCAGAGAGCCCACCCATGTAGTAGTGGTCTGTGCAGATATACTTACAGAAATCGTTAAGAGCAATAGGATGGATGATATACGAAATATGTATTTAGTCATGTCTTGCATTTTAGAAGTACGAGTATGGTTCAATTTTGTGCCTTTGATGTATCAGATTATAATTGCGATAGCTGTAAAATTGGTTGATTATGGTACAAGTAGCAGTTTGATAAGAAAGGATCGAGCTTATCACTCCATCTTTAATAACAGCGCCTCTATACGTACCAAGCGCTCCTGAAGCGTTGCTATCTCTAGATCTTTTTGATCCATTTCTTCTCGATGGTTCTCTTCCTGCTGCGTTAGCTGCTCTGACAATGCCTGTATAGCAATCAGCGACACGCCATCAGCATCTATAGTAGATATATTGTCGCTTCCTGTCCCAAGGCCAAAGGCTTCATAGAACTCCTCAGCGATAGGGCCAATATGCCGCACTTCAGGATCATGCTTATAGGACCACTCCACTATATCAAGATCATTGATCTTATCCAACACTAAAGAAGGTGTCACTGTAGTCAACCGTTCCTTGAAGAGAATACTGGATGGATTAGTCAATCCCGCTGTCACCTCAAATGTGCCATTGATACGCACAAAGTCATTGTCAAACTCTCCGTAAATGAGGGGATTGTCATTCCCACTGTTACCTAGATTAATATCGATGTATAGTCTATTGTTAGCATCTGGATTAGACGCCGTTGGGCCAGAGCCCGCACCGATGGCTAGATTTCTTGATCCATTTATGTTATTTCTTCCAGCATTGCTCCCGAAAAAGGAATTGTCTGTGCCTGCAACGGTTAATCTTCCCGATAAATTTCCAAAGAAGGAATTACTAGTGCCTTGCGTGTTCATAAATCCCGATTCTCGACCAAAAAATGAATTTGCTGTACCATTCGTATTAGAAAATCCAGAAGCAATTCCAAAAAAAGAATTGCTTGATCCAGCTAAGTTGGATCTCCCTGCATCCCGTCCAAAAAAAGAGTTGCTCGTACCTGTCGTATTCGTAGTACCCGTAGATGTTCCAAAAAAGGTGTTAAAGTTTCCAGTTGTATTAGAGCTGCCCGATTGGTCTCCAAAAAAAGAGTTGGACTCTCCCGTCACATTGGAATTCCCCGCTTCTCTGCCAAAAAAAGAATTCCTCGTACCTGTCGTGTTGGCAGTACCTGCAGATGCCCCAAAAAAGGAATTGTTGCTGGCACGATTAGTAAATCCTGCAGAATTGCCGAAGAAAGAATTATTACTACCTGTGTTATTCGAAGTGCCTGCGGATGCTCCAAAATATGAGTTAGATGCCCCCGTATTATTAAAGAGACCTGCGGATGCTCCAACATAAGTGTTACCCCCGCCACTAGTGTTATTACTACCAGATGAATTGCCAACAAAAGTATTGCTGGTGCCTGTAGTAACTGCTCCAGCATTGTTTCCAACGAAAGTATTAGTGCCATTGCAGTCAGTACTACAAGGTGTCTGAGCGATTAGGCCCCCTCCGCAGATCATCATGGTCAAGGTAAAAGAGATCATTTTCATCCTTCTCTTTAAAGTAGATTCTGTCATCTGCGAAAAAGGATTTTGTCTAAAGCCAAGCAGCATTAGTCCTGTCTTCAGACTCAACTCATGATGAGCGACAAGCTTGATGATAAGGAGTGTTTTTTCCAATTTTTGAGTGATGATTTGCATGGTGATTTGATTTATGTGTATTTCAGATTGTTGAAAATGAACCTGTTAATTTTGTTGTTGACATTGAGTATTAGAATGTTCAGAGACCTCATTATTTATTATCCGCTAAAAAGTAATTATAGAAGTGACTCCGTTAATGATGTCAGATTGCTCGACCATCTGCGATATAAAATCGAGTCTAATAGTCTTTACTTCAAACTCATCACTGTTGATATGTCGCATGGATTGTAACTCCGCTCCTCCAAGCACATATTCATATCCGAGTTGAGATTGTCCAGTGCCATCAACTGTTATGAAAATAATTTCAACTTCCAGACTATGATTTTGGACTAAAAGAGAAGAAAGAAGTGAAGTGAGAGCATTGCCTTGCTGTAACAATACTGAAGTATTGTATTGATCTGTTGCACCTGTTAATAGTCCGTTTTCAGATATTTCTTTATAATATCCACCAGATATTTCCATGAGTTGGAACCAGTTGTCGCCTGCATCCAATACGGTTTCCCCTCCAGGGAGAACACCAATGAGGTCGCTAGTTATCCGGATATAGATTTGTTCAGTTGATCCATGGTCAAGATTCGGATTTGTTATAGAAATCGCATCGTATGATGAGCAAAATATGATCAACAGGATAAGACAATATTTTAAAAGACTTTTCATTGTCGTTTTTTTAATCGTTAAGTGATATGATACCTATGTTTCCTGACGGTTCATCAGTGATCTCCGCATAGCTAGTGATGAAGTGTACTCGATATAAAAGCTCTTGGTCCTTATTCATCGTATTGCTTATACCGTCTACACCATAGTATTTGAAGTCTACTCCAGCTACTATGACATCTTCAAAGAGGTAGGTTTTGTCTTCGAAAGTGACGCTGGAATTATCTTGCTCCAGAAACACTATTTCTAATTCATCATAAGTGGTAGTATTTCTTAGCCCTTCTAGTAAAATAATCGCGGCTTGACTAGCGGGCATCAATAGGTTCACTTGCAGAAAATTATTATGGTTTTCCACATTAAACTCCATAGCTCTTATATCGATATAGTCTGTATATCCAGGATCATCAGAAGTGCCGTCGATGGTTGATATTTTGGCATAGCGAGGTTCAGAAAGTGATGGGATATGCCAGCTGCCCACATTAGCGATTCGATCGAGTACTTCTCCGCCAACAGGTGAATTATTACCATAAGTCGATCCTCCAGCAGTAAGGCTTTTCCATCCTAGGTTAGTATATCCTTCGAAGTCTCCAGTATTCTGATTGTATCGGATATCACCTACTTCGGCATCTGCATCATCATTGCCTATGTTGATTCTCTTTTTTACGTCTAAATTGCCAGTCATGTCGGTATCCCCATTTTTGAGCATAACAAGGGCGTTAGATCTATTCGAGCTGTTCGCTCCATTACCTATGGTAAAGATTCGATCAGTGGGGACAGCACTCGCAAATGGTGTTCCGTCAGGATCTTCAAGGGAGTATTGGCCTACAACTGTCTCGCCAAAGGAATGAGCAAAGTTTTCTTGGCCTACCACGAACGCTGCGGCAGAATATGCTCGATTTCCACTTCCGAAAAGGGCGGCGCCATCTGATCCTCCAAAGGCGACACAATTGATTCCAGCTGCTAAAGAAAAAGGGCTTTCTGCTCTTGATGTTCCGAGCGCTATAGCGCCAAAGCCTCCTTCGCTTGTATATGCAAAGTTTCCTATAGCTATAGATCCATAGCCATTAGTACTGGCGCCTTCTCCTAGGGCAAAGGAATAATCTCCAATTGCTGTGGTGTTTAATCCCAGCGCAATAGCGCCAATCCCACGAGCTGTGTTATTATTACCTGCGGCGAATGAGTAGTCACCTCGGGCTTCTACATGTAAACCAAATGCTAGGGATGCTGTACCACTTGCTATTGTTTCCTCTCCTGCAGCAAAGGCATGTGCGCCACTTGAAGTGGCATTACCCATGGATATCCCTGAGCTTTGACTGTATCCAGTTGAAGCAGTCATGATCAGGACTATGGTAATCAGTTGTATTCTTTTCATAAGGTCCGCTTAGGCTGTGAGTGATATGGATGTCATCGGCAGAATGTCTTTTTCGAAGGCCGCTCTGATCAAGCCTGCAGTATTCTTGACT
>CAZJTO010000035.1:0-5647 GCA_964548935.1 uncultured Saprospiraceae bacterium | reverse complement strand
AAATAAGGAGCCGACTTGAGCGACAGTTTTGATATCTAGAATTTTTGATCCTGAGATTCCAGCAGGTAAGTCGACAAGCTCTCCAACTTGAGGCCCTTCTTGAGTATGTATTAATTCTACAATTTTAATAGCAGGAGCAGTAACACCTGGAGGGGGTGCTGACCCAAATCTTGAAAACCCTCTCACATTGACGTTACCTTCATTAAATATCGCCATCGCCGAAGAGCCTCCTACACTATTAATACTGATGAAATTAAATGCACCATTCGATCTTCCATTATATTCGATACTCATCCCGTCATTTAGAGATGAGCTACCTGCATTTTCACTAAATTGCAAAAGAGGCCTATCAGTGTTTCCTGATATAAGACTGAGGACAGGGTCTGGGGTCGTAGGACTGGTTGCTGCCATTCCGCTTTCTACTACCATCTGTCCAGATTGCGCTAGAGTGAACTCGGGAAGACAAAATAGTAGTAGTGCTATCACTCCCGCTCTCAGCAGCCCAATTTCAAATCCCGCTCTAACCATGCCTGCTACATTTTTTACTTCTAGCTTACGCATGATGTTTTTGCGGTGGCTGATGATAGTATCATAGCTGACGTATAGTCTGCTAGCTATTTCTTTAGAAGAGTGTTCGTTAGCGATAAGGTGAAGCACTTCTTGTTCTCTTTGTGTGATCTGATTCATTTTTTATTAATTGGTAAATAATTGATGCTGTAAAGATCAGACCACCATATCACCCCTACAATCACCCTATAGGGTGAAAAAGCTTGTTGAAGACACAGAAGTGTCTTCTGAGCTTTTGAACACGGAGTGTCGCCCCAGAACGAAGTGAGGAGCGGCTACATGAGCGCAACATAATCACGAAGTGATCTAAAGCCTGGGAGGCTTTAGGTGGAGCGAACCGCTCAGCGGATATAGACAAACCTTAAATTTCGCCCCAAGAATGAAATGACGTCAGGTGACTGACCAAGGTCAGGAAGGGCTTTGATGTAATGAACCGCACAGCGGATGGGATGCCAACAACCTTATTTGGTTTTGCAAGAGGTTTTTGTCACATTTTTTGGTCAAAAAATCCGCCAAAACTATTCCTTCTCGACTATCACTGCGAATTGTCATTCGCAGCTATGTATCTGTCACCCCTTAACGGGGTTTTTTGTCAGGTCGAGCTTGTCGAGACATCTTTAGGTAGCTAGCACTTGACCCAGTGTTCGCACTAGGCCTATACAGCAGCATAAATGAAGAGGCTCAAGCAATGCTTCGATTACAATTCTCATAAACACCGACGGGGCTTTTCCACCCCCAAGGCCCCCTTAAAGCGGGATGTTTTATTGGGTGAGTTGGTTTAGTGCTTTCTCATCTCTACCAAAAATCCATCGGCAAACTTGTAAGAAAAATCTGCTCCTACCTTATCAGCTCGGGACTTCATATTACTCAGGCCAAGACCTGATTTCTTGATTTTAGTGGGATCAACGTGCCCATTGTCTTTTACCATGAGATAAAACCCTTTGCCTTTGAGTTCAAGGACTATGTCAATATGGTCCCCGTTGGTATGCTTAAGTGCATTGGTGATGGCTTCTTTGAAGACAAGGTATAGGCTCTGACGGATGTTTGGTGCAATCTTTAGCTCATCACTGAGAATATCCTTTTTAAAATCATAGCTGATCTCTTTGCCTTCAAATACATCAAAAAGAAAATCCTGCATCCGTTCGACAAGGCCAGACGCATTGTCTTTTCTAGCGTCTATGGCCCATACGGTATCTCGCATACGTCCTAGTGCCAGCCTGCTCATGTCTGTGATCTTTTTATACTTTTCTTTTTCGCCTGCGTCTTGCTCTATTTCTAAGATTTCAGTTTGAAACGCCATGGCAGATAGGATGGTACCTACATCATCGTGAAGATCACTGGATATCTGCGTCCTTAGATTTTGATATTTAATCAGTTGGGTTACCCGTGTCTTGTAGATCATATAAAGTATGGAGGCAATGGAGGCTAAGTACAATATGTAGGCCCACCATGTCCGCCACCAAGGTGGCTTTGATATAATTGATATAGATCTTATACTATCACTCCATTGTCCTCCGTCAAGTCCTGACCGGATATCAAGAGTATATGAGCCCGCAGATAAATTGGTGATGGAAAACTCTTTACGCTCATCTAAATCGATCCAGCGATCACTGAGACCTTTAACTCTATAGGCAAACCGTACATTACTGCTTGGATACTTAGGTGCACCAAAGGCAAATTCTAAAAGGTAGGTTTTGTGCGACACAGATATTTTCTCTTTGTTCAAGACGCCTGATATCACAATCGGTTGGTTCTTGTTGGTTTCGTGTAATCGGAGACTGGTCAGATATATTTCAGGAATTATGGTGTCCACTTTAATAATAGATGGATCAAACTGATTAAGGCCGTTCATTCCTCCGAACAGTATGCGGCCTGTTCTTTCACTTTTGAAACCTGCATGTGCATTGTATTCTTCTCCCTGCAAGCCATCTTTGATTCCGTAGGTGTTAAAGCGTTCTGTGTTTGGATCAAATCTGATGATGCCGTTATTAGTACTTAGCCATAGGAATCCATCATCCTCTTCTTGTATATTATATACAACATCATTCGTCATTCCATTTTCTTGGGTAAAGTACTGGAAGCGACCTGTTGTCAGATTTAGTTTATTCAAGCCTCCTTCCCAAGTGCCAATCCACAATTGATCATGATCATCAAAATGCGCACTGAGCAGGTTATTCGTATTTAATCCTTCTCCCAATTGATTGGATTGGTCATAGGTCTCGAGCTTTTTGTCATCGATATTCCAAGCCCAAAGACCGACATT
Organism: uncultured Saprospiraceae bacterium; assembly: GCA_964548935.1. Lineage (GTDB taxonomy): Bacteria > Bacteroidota > Bacteroidia > Chitinophagales > Saprospiraceae > GYS-P2D. The sequence continues at coordinate 2,817 of CAZJTO010000035.1, read as the reverse complement.
GGATACCCCTATCCAGAGGATACCGTCTCTCTCAATGACGAATCGTATATATTCTTTACTAAGGGCGGCTAATTGTGGATTGGTTTGATTGTAATTGATGAGTTCTGTTGCAGCTTGATCCCACATATAGACACCTATCGCCGTGGCCATCCAGATGTCTCCATTTTGGCGGGTGTACATATCATTGACATGATATCCTTTAAGTGCGTCGACATCTCCAGGTTGGGAAAAGTAATCTCGAAATCTATCTTTCTCCCTTTCGTAAATGTTGAGTCCTCCTAGTCGGTTGCCCAGGATTAAGCCTAGATCGTCATGTTCTAGGTAGCTATTAGTTGTGTTGATATTGAGACTGTGAGGGTCTCCCTCTTTAGAGCTGTACTTTTTTATATTCTTTATGCGATTCCCATCGTCTGACCATGATATCTTATTGACGCCTCCTTCTCTTGTGCCTACCCAAGTATTTAGATCTCTGTCTTCATAGATGGATGTGATATTATTGCTTGATATGGATAGTGGATTGTCTTCATTGCTGCGGTATAATTGAAATGGCGCAAAATCCTGATCATAATAGTGCACGCCAGCTCCATGAGTTCCGATCCATATACGCCCGTCTCTATCTTCGATTATCTTGGTAAGTGTGTTGCTGTTTAAAGCATAATCGGCAAATTCTTCCTTTTTGAAATTGATAAATTCTTCCTTTTCAAGATCTGGCATGATACTCAACCCTCCTCCAAATGATGACGCCCACAACATCCCTTCATGGTCTATTTGCAAATCAAACGACCCACTCGAGCCTAATGAAGATGTGATACCATTGGGTATATATTGGATGAACTCTCCTGAGCTTGGATTAAATCTAAATAATCCGTTGGTGTTAGTACCCATCCAGAGTCGACCTATACTATCTTGGATAATACTTGAAACAATAGAATTTGTAAAGCCTTCGTGTTGCTCTACTTCGGGCCAATAAGTTTCTTCTTCTGTAATTAGATTTAATGAAGCAAGCCTTCCTTGAAGGGTTATCCATACTCGACTTGTATCTATATCATCTTGTAAGACAAATGTGGTAAATGCTGTCGATGTGAATTGTGGATAATCTCTAACCACAGATATTGAATCATCGTAAAAATGATCTAATCTAAAGCAGCCTTGATTGATTGAGCTTGTCCAGATCTGGTTTTTATTATCTAGAGAAATCCTTCGAATACCGTTATTAGAATCATCTGAAGTGAGTGGGATTCGTTCAAATTGGTTCGAGCGATAAGAGTATCTGCAGAGTCCTGCAGCAGTTCCAATAAGGATGTCATGATCTTTACCTTTTTCTAAAAACCATACCGTATTATTGACCAAGCTCGTGCTATCACCAGGAATATTTTTAAATAGCTCGAATCTGCTCCCGTCATATCTATTGAGGCCATCCATAGTACCTATCCATAGGAAGCCATATTCATCTTGGACTATATCATTTACAGAATTATGAACAAGTCCATCAATGGATGTAATTGAACCAAACTTAAAAGAGATATTATCCTGTGCAACGCCATGAGCTACTGCACCCATGACTATGGTAAGTACTATTATTCTGATGCACATCTAAATAATTGGGATAGAGCTAAATAAACCAATCTTGAGTTCTCTTAGCCATTCGTAAGCAATATATCATTATTTGATCTTGCCTTGGAGGTAAAGCGCTATTGCTTCTGCCTTATTCCCTACATGTAGCTGTTTGTATAGTTTTTTGATATGTGTTCGCACCGTCTCTATCGATATAAACAACTCTTCTGAGATGGCTTTATAGCTTTTCCCTTCAGAGAGCCTCTTAAGGATTTGATTCTGTCTTTCAGAAAGTGAGTTTTTGCCTGGTTTTTGTCCGCCTAAAAGGTGATTAACGATTTCTCTCGCAATTGATGGTGACATATATGAACCTCCTTTGGAGACAATCCTTATCGCTTCAACGATTTGTTTTAAAGATGCTTTTTTTGATATATAGGAGCAGGCACCTGAACAGAGCGCTTTTAAGATGACCTCTTCTTCTTCATATGTGGTAAGCATGATGATGTCCATATCAGGTCTCAGTTCTAACAAGTACTTAATACCCTCTATCCCAGACATACCGGGTAATCCAATATCCAATAGAAGGATATCTACTTCGAAGTTTGGATCGACCTTGATATGGTGCTGAAAGGATTCGACTGACGCAAAGCATTCGGCAACTTCAAATTCTTCTTGCAAACTAATGTATTTCATAACGCTCTCACGGATATCATCTATATCCTCGATCATTGAGATACTCATCGTGCTCATTTGTATTTCTGGTATGATGGCTGACAATTTACTACTATTTAGGAGCAAGTATACATCTCTTGACAATTAGATAAAATCACCCTAACGGGTGAAAATCCATGTGCGAGACACAGAAGTGTCTCGTGAGGATTTGAATCCCCCTACAGCGAGACAGGCCGGCATGAAGCAGACAAGCACGAAATGTCTGTCGCCCAATGAATGAAATGAAGTCAGGTACTGACCAAAGTCCGGAAGGGCTTTGATGAAATGAACCTACCCCAAGCTCACTCCTAAGGAGGATATTTTGTAGGTGGGCTGCCATAATGAGAGGTTGATACACGCCTTTTTTGTCATGTCGAGCTTGTCGAGACATCTTCAGGTCGCTAGCATTGGCTTGAGTTATATCACAAAGGACCGAGGCTGCATAACGCAAGATGCTTCCACAAGGTCAGCATGAAAAAAGAGTTCTTTTCAACATGAAAAAGGCAATTATTAAACTTCTGTGGAACTTGATAAATGATTCATAACTTTATA
>CAZJTO010000034.1:0-15907 GCA_964548935.1 uncultured Saprospiraceae bacterium | reverse complement strand
TCGACATGATCTGCCTAAAATCTATGGTAGACGCCATGCAAAAGTGTAAAAATGTCAAGACTCAAAAAATGCTCAAGCAGATCATCCAAGTCTATGGTATTAATGCGATCCTCGAGCTGAACGGTTGGTATCTCGAAACGGATTATATCAGTGGCAATCAGTCTAAGGCATTGCGTCGAGTCAAGAATAAGTTGCTACAGATGACTCGGCCTTTTGCAGGTGAGCTTGTCGATGCTTTTGGCATTCCTCAAGAACTCTTGCGTGCTCCGATTGCAGCTCAGGAGTTTTCTTGATCTAATTTGGATCGATGACTAGGTAGTTACCCCATACCCAGCCTATGGTGCCCGCATAGTTAATCCTGCACCACCTGCCTTTGGAGCCGTCGATATATGTTTCCTTGAGATCATATTCGAGGACAGTTACACTAGAACGTGTAGGGATTTTCAAGATCACTTGGCTCTTGAGATTTGGTTCGGATCTCATATTTAGGGTCGTATTGTCAACTGCTACTGTAGCTGTGGTCTGACCAAACCGTTCCTTATAATCATTGATAACACCCGTCAGGCTATCTCGCTCGGATTTGAGCACTGTAGCTAAACGGCGCAGTTCGGAATTAGACATTGACTCAATGTCTCCTATGGTTATCTCCTCAGATGCAGTTTTAGCGAACAAGCCATCTATGACCTGTCCAGGACTTTGTTTCTTTAACAAGGCAGTGAGCATAACCGCACTGATCAAGGCAAACACTACAAAGCTTACCCAAGTCCAAATTCTTCTTGTATATGTACTGCGGCGATTTCTCACGAGATCAAATCTTACAAAACTATTTAACGGCGTTAAACATACTTTCTATATCCGCTAATTCATACTGCTCTCCAATCCCCGCTTGCATGGTATATTTAATATCACTCTGCAACCTCACCACTCTAAAGTCATAATTAATATAATCCTCGGTAACCTTTTTTTCGTAAATGAATCCATTCTCAGTCTCCTCGATCATCTTTGAAAAAAATTCTGTCGCTTCAATCTCTGACTTGACTTGATCAAGCAATTTGGCTCGATCCAAGACATCTGTCTTAGAAGAATAGATCTGAATGTTATATCCACTATTGAGCGTATCAATTATGGTTAGTTCTTTCAAAATGCCCAGATCATCACTCTTAATCGATGTATTGGCTGGAGCCATAATCTTAATTGGCATACCATGTGACATCAAGTCTAACGGCTCATACTTTGAGACCCCATTGTCACAAGAATAAATTATCACCATTAATAACGCTAATAACAGGCATCTGGATTTTAACATCATAATAAATGTGATATCTAAGATTTATAAAATATCTTGAGGTTCGTAAGGATATTGACTCAACATACTCACCTAACCATCAGCTGTAAGACAGGTAAAAATACAATCATTGTAAACATACTGGCTATAAATGATCAATGAGGTAAAAATAAGGAGAGGTGTATTCATTATCTTCTCACTCTTGTGGATGGCTATCATCTTTGTAGATTACATGGATAAGCATCCCATTTACTGGTTATCAATTGTTAAATTCAAGTATCATACTTGGCTGATTGTCAATGTTTTAATCGGCATCGCCCTTGCTTTATACAGCAAGGGGGTGGGATATTTCAAAAAGTTCGGCCCTCCTAAGATTAATGGTCTCTGCGTATATCTATTGTTTCTGTTCATTTTAGTTTATACTGCTTTCTCTTTCAATCAATATATGCGAGCAGATTTAAATATCGCACACTACCTTCATCTGATTACGAGATCATCCTATACACTACTTGGCGGGTTGATAGTGTTTCTTTCAGCCTATAGTTGGGGGGATTTTCTGATCACACGATTATTTAAACAAACCCTGCCAAACATAACAAGAGTTTTGGCCTCAATGGCCCTTGGCTTATTTATTGTCAACTTGATACTATTTGGGATTGGCGCATTGAAGCTATTGATAAATCCTGTTGTGCTAGCTGTATTAATCTTGCCCATACTGATCAATTACAAAAGCAATAGTAGGCTTTTAAAGAGTTGGTTTTGGACGCCATTCCAGCTACCTAAAGCGTGGTCTTACTGGAGTCCTCTGATGTTATATGCTTGTCTAGTGTTCGCAGTAGTAAATTTTTTTTACACCCAGGCACCATTCCCAATGGGGTTTGATGCCCGCAACTATTACATCAATATTTCACAATTAATCGCCCAGAATGAAGCTTTGATTCCAGGCTATCAGCCTTACGCATGGAGCCTTATTGCCTCAGCAGGCTATATTGCCTTTTTTAGCCCCGAGATTACCATGTTTTTGAGCACTGTTGGCATCTTTCTCTCTTGTTGGGGCATATATGAGCTATCCGTGAGATACTTAAAGATTAAGCCCGACTATGCCATCATGGTTATACTAATCTTTCTGTTGACACCTGCTATTATCAATCATTGGATCATTGAGTTCAAGGTAGATTTAACGTTACTTTTTGTACAGCTCTCGATGCTATGCCTACTATATAACTGGTTGACGAACAAGAGAGTGGAAACACTTTTAGCTGATAGATCAGATTGGAATATGCTACTCATGATTTCGATCCTTATGGGCTTTTCACTTTCTCTCAAAGTATTAAGTGTTTTTCTCACCTTTGGAATAGTTCTGGTCTATTATTTATTTCATAGAGATCGCTGGGGCACTGTTGGCATCGCTTGTTTAGGGATCAGTCTGCCAATACTGCTGCATTTAGATAATATAAGCGGTGTGAGAAGCTATTTTGACAATCCTAATCTTCCAGCGTACTTGTTCGCAACAATAGGGATTATAGCTTTATGTTATTCTTTGTATAAAAACATCAAAACACATAGTATCCCATTGCTCAAAATAATTGCCACTACAGGCTTAGTGACCCTACTTTGCTTTAGTCCTTGGGCAATAAAAAATTACATGGATAGTCCTAACAGTTCTGTGGTGGAATTACTACTTGGCCAAACACCTAAAGCAGACGTAGACGTATTCTCCATCCTGAAAAACTATCCACGACGATGAAGAATAGGTCGATAACAAAAGTTGGGGCTGTACTGATGCTTACTATTTGTGCAGTATTACAAATCAATGCTCAAGAAGTCATCGAAAATATTGATGAACTGAGTCGGCAAGATGGCAGTAGAGAAGAGATTCAGAGGTACTTTGGGTATGAAGATCTTTTGTTTAGGTATACAACTTTACCATATGACGTAAGTCAAAACATTAATCAGATAGGACGATTTGTAGATATTGGATATTTGCTTTTTGCCTTGCTCCCAATTGTGATATTAGGATTAACATACAGGCATAAAAAACTTTTTTACAGCCTCTCTTTGCTGTTCATCTTATACTTGGCTTCTTGTTTTGTGTATTCGCGCATATATACAGAGGTTGGGATATTTGATGCAAATAACTTTGATAATGCCCCTATTGATAGGGTCAATTTCCTGGATAATTTTTTGAGCGTACTCTTTAAGTCCGCAGACTTTATTCTAAGTCCAGCTATAAATATGCTCAACAATGTAATTGAAGCAAATAATTCATTAGTTTATATTTTTCTATTTACAGCCTTTGTTCTCCCATTTATATTCATAAAGCAATACTCAACTAATCGCTCACTCTGGATCATATTCGGCGCATACGGCTTTCTATGGTTGATCTTATCTGGAGGAATCTTGTGGTACGGCTTTTTACTCATTCCGCTTGGTCTTATATTAATATTCAGCAATTTCAAACTACAAACTCAGCAGAGTAAGCTTGTACATTCAATGGGTATAGGCCTCTGTGTGCTCTGGATACTTCTTTCAGGGGTGTCAAGAATATCTTATCTGGATTATAGATATGACGAAGGAGAACATGCTGGTAAAAGTGTACTCAATGGTAGTCTTTTCCCATATTCTGTTGGGCTTCATAACGAACAGCAAACATTGGATTATATATCACCATTGGTTTCAAAAGCAATAAATAAAATGAATGCTGATGATCGTTATATCTACATGGTTGGAACCAGTTTAGGATTCAATATTGAGAATAATATTAGTCGGATTTTTCAGGATAACCTCTTAGTCGCTTATACCAACCTAGTAAATGTCTACGAAGAAAAGGACATTTTGATTAGTGCCTTAAAAGCCTCTGATTTTGGCTATATCGTGGTCGATCTCAATACACCAACTTTGGACAGAACACCTGAAAGAAGCTTAACCCAAAAATATCGACTATTGCTTAATATGCTGTATAATAACTCAGATGTTAGTCTTGTGGCTACGGATAGAATAGTAGAATTTGTAGATTCGAACGGAAATACGCAGAAGATGGCTAATGTCTTTGGAGAGAAGATAGTCAACCGAGGATCTTATGCTGTTTACCAAATCTTATAAATCTTTTAATTGGAGGATGACTCTACATATCATGATGTCTACGTAGTAGTGCCAGCTAAAGACGAAGAGCGATATATCGATATACTTATCGATAAGTTGGAAGCGCTTGGATTTGTCAATATTGTAATCATCAACGATAATAGTCAAGATCAGACTGCTGTCATCGCCCGACAGCGAGAAAATGTAGTGGTTTTAGATCATAGCATCAACTTGGGAGCTGGAGCCGCAACTCAAACTGGTATTGCTTATGCAGTCTCTAATGAAGCAAAAATCATCGTAACTATTGATGCGGATCTACAGCACAATCCTGATGACCTCATCAAACTAATCGAGGCATTAAAAAAAGATAACTGCGATCTTGTGATCGGCAGCCGGTTTATTCAGAAAAATGAGATTCCAAAGAGTAGAATCTTCTTCAATAAAATCGCAAATGTCATTTCGTGGTTGCTCACAGGAACCTATCTAACAGATAGTCAGTCTGGTCTTAAAGCTTTTAATAATACCCTAGCTAAGCATCTTAACTTAAACTATGATGGTTTTGAATTTTGTATGGAGATTATTAAAGAAGCTAAAGCCAACAAATTAAAAATTAAGGAAATTCCTGTCTTCGTAAGTTATACTCCTGAAACACTCAAAAAAGGTCAAGGTCTTTGGGTCGGTATTAAAATCATTAGTAGATTAATGTCCCCGTTCTCATAGAAAGGGAACCTCAAAGGGCGCATTATTCAAGCGCTCAAGCTGAACATCGTGATTATGACATAAATCCCGAGAGGGTTGATTCAGTAGAGCAATCAAGTCTTTCGAAGATTGAACATACGCACAGCCTTCACCTCCGACCTCTCGATGAATCGTAGTGTCTGATAACACTACACATAAGCCATGAGACATAGCCTCTAGAATCGGCAAGCCAAAGCCTTCATAATGTGACGTAAAAAGGAACACATCACTATCTCGATATAATTCTTGTAACCGTCGATCATCGACACGGCCAGTAAGCAGAACCTTACTCTCAATTGGTGAAGCCTTCAGCGCATTATAAAATGGCTTACTCTTCCATCCTTTGGCACCAGCAACTACCCACGTAAAGTCTCTCTGATGCTCGTGATACCACTCAGTTAAGGCTGCAAGTATGAATAGATGGTTCTTTCTTGGCTCGACCGTCCCCACAGTTAAGAGCTGGACAGTACGATCTTCGTGTCGAGGTTCCTGGGTGGATACAGTCGGCACAGTCGGGTAACACACATGTATCTTGCGAGGCTCGACATCTAGGTGGGTAATAATATCACTACGGGTGGTATGTGAGTTGCTAACAATTGCATCTACAGATCGCAGGAGCTTGCCAAACTGATATTTATGCCACCATACCGAAAGCTTGTCATGATACTGTGGATACAAGATAGGAGTCAAATCATGCACTACCGTAACTCTCTTAATACGGTCGGATAATCCGAATGGACCAAAATGAGCCATCTCGATGACAACATCTCCATTTAGTGCAATGATGCGCTTAGGAATCTCATTAAAGTACCTCAGGCGGTAATGTACAGGCAGCCATGTCTTAATGGGGATAATCTCATTGGTAGAGCCTTCGATATCATAGGGCGCCGAAGTAATATGGTGATAGCTATGATTAGGATATTGTTTTATTGTTCTCTTGATAAACTGCCTTGTATATACATGGATACCCGCTGATTGAGTCGTCAGATTATCTGCTACGAAAACTACCTTCATCTACCGTTAGCTCGTAAAGATTTTTGGATCTACCTCGATCCATGTGGCCTCCCCAATGGCCTTAACCACTCCATCACTGTTAATAATCGCTGAGCCAGAATAATTCTTCTTCCGCTCAGTACCTCGATACCAACCAGAGACGATTAGCTTTTCGGATTTGTCGATATTTTCTTTTATCTCTACCGTCATGCGGCCTAAGACTAGTACTTTCTCTTCTTGGATTTGCGTGATCGCATATGCCCCAGGGCAATCTAAAGCAGACCAGATAAATTCCGTACTCATCTGTCCTTTATCATCATAGAGGTCATCGAATGCCCTAAAAGGTGCGGCAACATAATCCCCGCTGCCTGATACTCCAGTGAAGAGTCTCAATCCATCGTTTTCGCTGCGCTGAGGACCACACACAAAACAATGTGGAAAAGCATGTCTGGTAAACCCAGGATATCTCGTCTCACACAAAACAGCATCAGCCATCGATGGAATCACCTGAGGCTCTATAGTAACAGAAGAATTCTTCGCTCTCGCTACAACTGCTTTTCTATGAGTCAACGTCCATTCTTCACCTTCGTCCAAAAACTTCATTTCCACATCAAGAGGAGGAGGCTTAAGGAGAGTCACTTGTACAATACCACCAATCTCCTTGGCCATAAGGCCAGCAACATAGCCGCCATTTCCAGAATTGGTTGGACCATTGAATCGAGAATTTACTATCATAGTTGTAGTTTCCCTATGAAAACTGATTTACAATTTCGATTGGTATTGAAACATAAAAAAATATCGCTATCCCAATTCTAATACCATCGGTGCGTGATCAGAGACATTCTGCTCTCTATAGTCGTTGAGATAGTAACAATCAGTGACTATCGGAAGGAGATCTGAGGTGACTATAGTATGATCATATCTATATCCATTGCCCTGATGACTAAACCAAGAGTACTCTAATCGATCCCCGTGAATATGCCGATACGCATCATGTCCCAGCTCCTCCGTGAGTTCTATAAACTGGTCCTCATACCAAAATGAATTTTTCTTTTGATCCACGTAGTTCTTGCCAGTATTGAGATCCCCACAGATGATAGTAGGAGCAGTTCGATTCTTAACTTCATCGACTACCCAATCAAACAGGGTGTGCTTCTTCTTATGCGGAAAGTAGCCCCCATAAATTACAAAGGCTTTATACTTCCCAATTAGGACATTGTGCGGATAACTCGCATCTGGGCAATCTGATATCGATGCATCAAAAGGAATCATGGAAGCCATAATAACACTGTTCTCATCAGCAAGAGATGCCGTAACTGCCTGATATCGATAACCTAAAGCCAACAATTTAGATCGTAGCGAAGATCCACGATCATTGTTGCGATATTCAGTCAAAACGAGGATGTGAGCATTAATTGTCTTAATCGCTCCTATGATCTGAGTAAGTCTGCTCCCGCCTCCTTGCCTTATATTCCAAGAGAGGACTTTAATCACGCTTGTTTCTTTTTCAGCTTAGCCTCCTCGATACTCGCCTTCAGCGCATCCATGATATCGACGACAGGAGCTTGCTTGACTTCGGCGGCGGTCACACTAATTACTTGCTTACCATCAATTTTCTTCTCGACAAGCTCCATGAGCGCATCTCGATATCGATCCTTGAAGTCTACTTGATCAAAGGTAGTCGACAGCGAATCTACCAAGGTCATTGCGAGCTCAACCTGCTTCTCGTCAACGTCAACTTCGTCGGCAAGATCGGGCACCTTCTTCATATCTCGCAATTCATATGGAAATCGCAGCTTGTACATAATTAATCCATTATCCTTGGCATTGAGTAGTACCACATCTTCTTTATCCCTCAGGATGATACGGCCTACTCCTGCCTTTCCAGTACGCTTCAAGACTTGTGTAAATAGAGAAAATGTTTTCTGTGCTACCTCACTCGAAGGTCCAACATAATAGACCGCTTCAAACCTACTGGGATGAACCTCATCGATATCCACGAAGGCCTCAATATCAATCGCTCGTGTACTCTTGAGCTTCAGGGCATCAAACTCATTAGACTCAAACACGACATATTGGTCCTTATCATACTCAAATCCCTTGACGATCTCACGTGAGGATACCTTCTTCTCACAAGTCCGACACACTTTATGGTATGATATCCGCCCGTTGTCTTCCTTGTGGAGTTGCTTAAAACTGATATTGTTTTTAGTCTCAACGGCATTGAATATCTGAATCGGTATGGTAACCAGTGAAAATCGAATATGTCCTTTCCAAATTGAACGCATAGTATTAAGTCGTTAAAAGTTTAATGAATACTGGTTCTCTGAGCGTACCCTTAGATGTCAATGAAGCATATTTCACTGAGCACCTGATATCGCTTTCGATCCATACAGTCCTATCCGCCTCATCAATTTTAATGTCATCAGGTTGGACCATTGTCTTTTGAGCTTTGAGTAAAGTAGTTATTTCCTTCAGTAATTTATAATCAAATCCCGTACCTACTTTCCCTATATAGTTTTGATCGTCATCCATGAGGTGTAGTGAGCCAAACAATCCACTCCGGTCTCCCCTCCCTTCGGTGTAGCCCACTATGGTCGCCTCCATCTCTGTACGCACTTTGATCTTAAACCAGTCTTTAGTTCTGGCACCGATGTGATATCTGCCATCCTTAGTCTTCGCCATGATGCCCTCCATCGTTTTCGCCTTGATCGCCACGAACAGTCCTGCACCATCTTCAAAAGAGTTGCTGTATCGATATTCCTCTCCCCACTTCAGACAGGGCTTGAGCAGAGCCCTCCTTCGGGTTAAGGGTTCATCAATGGTATCAAATCCATCTATCGACAACACATCAAAAAGATAACAACTCACTTGTTTTTGCGCCGTTTTTATACCCGTCCTCTTTGAGTGCATTCTGCTGATTACATCGGCGAATATAGGTCTGCCTTGATCATCCAATACCACGATCTCTCCATCAAATAAGCCGTACTCCACGTTAAAGAGCTTAGGATCTAATAGCTCAGGAAACTGCTGAGTGATGTCTCTCCCACTGCGACTCTTGATGTGTACCTCGTCCTCAGTAAGATAGATCAGCACTCTGATCCCATCCCATTTGACCTCATAGACATAATTGTTGGTGGAAGGAATATCTGTGCGTTGATCCGCTAACATGGGCTTTAATGAACTGCCCTTATCAAGAAATTGCTTAGAATCGCTGAGTGTCATCAGCCATTGGTCTTCTTGCTTTGTTTTTACGAGATGATACTTATGTTGACCAAGACTGAATATCAGTTTATTTTTCTCCTTAGTATGCCAGATCGTCGTGCCTGTTTCAATGGTCCACATCTCACCAGCGCCATACGCCCCTTCAGGGATAACACCTTCAAATGTGAGATACTCGATCGGATGGTCTTCTGTTCTGATGGCTAGCCTCTTCTGTCCTTTTTCTACCGGTAAGCCTTTGGGGATAGCCCAAGACCATAAGACCCCTTGATCCTCCAACCGTAAGTCGTAATGCAGGTTGCTGGCATCATGAAACTGTATAGAGTAGCGATCTGTATAATTGCCTCTAACTAATGCCATTGGCTCAGGTGTCGTGCTTAGGTCACGCTTATGGACATAGTCTTTGAGTCTTTGATCGACCTCTTGAGGCTTGGCTTCCGTCCGTTCTTTTGTCTGCATCAGCGGTACAGCGCTGTCGTCCCAGTCCTGCCATGCCTCTATCGAGGCATCAATATGATCCCTATAGTTATTGAGATTGATCTCTTGTGAGGAGTCCAGGGTTTCAAGCCGCTCCCAAGGAATCGGCATCGATATCGGTGCTCCAATTTTGCCCCTGAGGCTGTACGGCGCTACGACCGTATTAGTCTCATGATTGCGATAGATATCTATCAAGATTTTGCCCTTGCGCTTGCTCTTGGAGATCTCTAGAGTATAGGCATTAGGATACTTAGCGATCAGTGTCTTAGCAATAGTCTTACAGCGCTCCTTAACTTCTTCAAAAGTGTGTTGTGGTATTAGTGGCACCATGAGGTGGAGGCCCTTACCTCCTGAAGTCTTCAGATAGGTCGTATAGCCCAGTGCATCTATTACTGATCGCAATCGTTTGGCTGCGATGACCACTTCATTGAAGCTGATCTTCTCATCTGGATCTAGGTCAAACACCATATAGTCAGGCTGAGTATTCTGCCCAATCCGAAAAGCCATTGGATGCAGTTCAAGAGCCGCTAGGTTTGCCGTCCATGCCAAGCCTGCGGCACTCTTGAGGTATATGTAGTCAATACTGCGATTATCATGTGTGATCTGGATGCTCTCCATCCAATCGGGTGCATAATCTGGCCTGCTCTTACTATAAAATTGATGTGCCGTTACACCATCGGGATATCTGATGAGGGTCATAGGCCGCTCCCTGATGAAGGGAATAATATGCGGTGCCATCCCTAGGAAATACTGGATTATCTCAGCCTTAGGGATGCTGAGTTTGGGATAGATGATCTTGCTTAGGTTAGTAAGCTTTAGATTTCTTCCGTCTACCTGAGTATGTACTATCTTAGATGACACGATGGTTTATTGTGACGCTCGTATAATGAAGAAGCAACAATGAAACCAAAAATTAAGATCACTTAAAATCATTGCTATTAATACCAGCTCGTATGACGGGCATTTGTTGTAGCTAAATAATAAATAGACCCATCTATGAATACACTAATGAAGCTAATCATGTTATCCTTTCTTGTTAGCTCATTGGTTAGTTGTGAAGACAATTATCAGCAGGACATTGAGCAATGGCAAGCAGAACGACTTAATGAATTGCAAGCACCCTATGCTTGGCCATCCGTGATAGGGTTATATACTATGACGAGAGACACCGTGTCTTTTGGCTCTGCTGCGGACAATGACTTAATCGTCGAAGGAAACGCTCCAGCCATTATGGGTCAGATCAGATATGAAGATGATCAGTACTTGCTCAAAATGGAAGATGGTCTGCACGCAAGAGTAGATGATGTAGATATCAACTCAGAAATTGAACTGCTCACCGACAGAGAGGAAAATGGCCCTACTACGGTCTCCTGGCAGAGCTATCAGTGGCACCTGATTGAGCGCGGTGAAGAGACTTATCTGAGGATGAAGGATACCCTGAGTGAATATAGATCCAAACTATTGAGCATACCCAATTTCCCTATCAGCCAAAAGTGGAATATTCCTGCGGAGTTCATACCAGCAGATAGCTCAGATCGCATCGTCTATGATAACATCCTCGATATGACTTTCAATCACGCATTTGCCGGGTACCTTAATTTTGAGATCGACGGTACTAGCTATCAGCTTAAAGCCATGGAAAATGATGTGGATAGCTACTTTGTCATTATCTCAGATCAGACGACAGGATTGGAAACTTATGATGGCGGGCGATACTTATATACCAAGAAGGCTGATAGAAATGGACAAACCCATATTGATTTCAACAAAGCGGTGAATCCACCCTGCGTGTTCACGCCCTATGCCACTTGTCCCCTTCCACCAGCGGATAACCATATAGACGTCAAGGTCGAAGCCGGAGAGCAAAAGATGACACTATACAAGTATAAGTAAGGAATGATCATATAGAGTCAAATTCGAAAGTCTATGAAAATAGAAAGCGCCAAGCCTACAAAAAAGCTTTGGCGCTGATATGGCAGATCTTAGAGCTGATTCAGCAGCTGTGCTTTCTCTCTTCTTGAGCTTGATAAACTCATTGACGACTACCTCTGTGACATATCTGGTCTGCCCATTGGAGTCTTCATACTTGCGATGCATGAGCTTGCCTTTTACGGCGAGCTCGTCGCCTTTCTTAACCATCTGTTGCATACTACCTCAATATTGCTGGTCTACTTTACTCTTGATTGCCATTGATTGTCAATTCAAAATTAGCGGTCTCAAATGTGGCACCAAGTAAGATTTGAATGAGGCCACAAGCTGCATCCTGAGAGAGGGTCACTGTGTCCCCCATACCAATAATTACCTCATCACATGCACTTGGGATGCGGTTAGGATTCCAATTATCGGAGTCGTACCAGATGCCCTGATCTGGACCTATGTACACTATTTGTTCGGGTGTACAAGATGGTTCTGAGCAATCCTGTACATCTCCAGTGATCACCCAGTCTTGAAATTCAAGAGCCGCTCGAAAAAAAGCAGCATCACAATACTCAAGACCGTCAGCTCCTAATGCCACATCATCCTGTAGATCTGGCGCCATCCTACCCCAGCCTTCTATGGTGGCGTCATAATTATCTCGGGAGAGCGCCGTGCCACTGAGCATGTCCGTCATATCGATAACATTGATCGGCTCCCAATCACCTAAAGATTGGTCAAATGAAGATGCATCGTGAAACAACTCATCCATTGTTGTGACACTTCGCACATTCCAAAAGCTAAGATCTTGATTAAAGGCGGGAGCTTGCAAAAACATCTGATCCATATTTTGCACCAGTGTAGTATTCTAGTTATTGATAGGCTGGTTAAAACTTGCGGCTCTCAAGAACATACTTTCCATATTTCTACAACTGCCAGTGGCAAAATGATTTAACGGTTGGTTAAAAGAACTGGCAGCTCGAAACATCTTAGTCATGTCCGTTACTGAGCTGGTATTCCAGCTTGCCAAACTCCTATTGAAGCTAGAGGCCCCTTCGAACATCGCATTCATATTGGTGACTCTTGTGACATTCCAATTATTCAAATCTTGGTTGAACATCTCGCAGGAAAAGAACATTTCTGCCATATCGATGTCATCCGTTAAGTTGAGCTCCCAGTTGTTAAGGGGCTGATTGTATGCATTGCAATTCCAAAACATTTCTGAGAAGTTTGTGACATTACTTACATCCCAATTGTTAATATTTTGATTAAAGGACCCTGCGCTCCGAAACATAGCATACATCGTAGTTACTCGTTCTGTATTCCAACTTCCGATAGGCTGATTAAAATTTATGGCTGAATGAAACATCTCAAACATGTTTGTTACATTACCTACGTTCCATTGTGATATATCTTGGTTAAATGATGTAGCTCCTCTGAACATTGCAGTCATACTAATTACAGAACCCACATTCCACTGTGATATATCGCAGTTAAACTGCTCGGCAAACCCAAAAGTCCTAAACATATACCTGACATCGCTAACATCCCAATCAGACAAATCTCCATTGAAATTTGTGCAACCGTTAAACATAAAACTGATATCCTGTATCCTTCCTATATCCCAGTCTCCGATTTCTGCATCGAATACTGGAGTACCGGAAAACATATCTTGCAGTGAGCTTATATTATTTAGATCTGGATGATCAGCAGCATTATATGTCAGATTGGGTAGACCAGAAAAAAAACCAACAAATGACTCCCATGAGATGTTTCCCCATTGATCTATACTGATAACTTGATTTCGGATATCGTCAAGAGTTGACAGGATACTTGGTCGATAGGGATAATCACCAGTTATTGCTATTTGATAGTCACCTGGAGTAGCGAATACATGACTTTGATCTCCAGTAACACCTGTGAGGTCGATTATTCCATCATTTTCCCAATCTACAGAGTAATTATAATCAAAGTCACGGTCTGTTGGGATCTCAACAGATTCATTTGGACTAGTCGTCCTGTACGTCATAACGAATGGGCGATTACAATCTTTCCCACCATCAAAAATAGTCCAATTAGATTCTGAGATCAAAAGCTCTCTACCAGTGCAGCTACAACAAGTGAGATCTCCAACATTTAGAATCACATTATCTTGTCGAGGGTTTACTGCCCAAAAACGAGTGTCTTTTCATAATTAGAAGCACCATAATTAGCACCTGTTAAAAATAAAGAGAGGTTCGTTACACTTTCTATATTCCAATCATAGAGCGACCTATTAAAAGAAGATGCATTGTTAAACATGCCCTCCATAGTAATCACATTGCGCACATCCCAGTCACCGATGTATTGATTAAAAGTCGATGCTCCCTCGAACATAGCAAACATGATCGTCACCGATGATACGTCCCAATCCCGAAGAGATTAATTAAATGAAGTGGCCCCGCTGAACATACTGGCCATATTTCCGACCATTGATACATCCCAATCTCCTACTGGCTGATTAAATTCTGTGGCATCTTGAAACATACCACTTATATTTACCACATTGCTAAGATCCCACTGGGATATATTTTGATTAAACGAAGTCGCACCATCAAAAACGCTGCCCATGAATTCAACATTTCTAGTATCCCAAGTAGATACATTGCCGTTGAAAAGAGTCGCATCTAAAAAAGCAAAAGACATACTCGTAATAGTGGATACATCCCAACCACTAAGGTCACCATCAAAACTACTGCATGCCCTGAAAATACCAGACATGTTACTTACTGTGGATAGGTTTGGTTCATCTGTAGCTAAGTATTTCATTTTACTCGCACCATAAAAAGCGTTATTCATGGATTGCCATTTGATATCTCCCCATTGGTCGATAGCAATTAGTAAGCTAGCCTCTGATCTGTTATTAAAATAGATAGACGGAAAATCTCCTGTAATATTGATCTTGTGAGCTCCAGGGGTTGCATAAACGTGACTGGCCTCTCCAGTAAATGTTTCATCAAAACCGCCATCGCCATCCCAGTCCATCTGATAATCGTAATCAAAGCCAGGCTGAACAGGTATGACTACTTTTTCATCAGGCACACTTGTCTCAAATGTCAAGATTAATGGTCGTTGAGCTGAGAGTTGACCTATAGTTATAAGAGCTAACAATAAGGCGCTCATCATTCTATAGGATGCAGTAGCTCCCAACTTCAGCAACCCCAACTCAAATCCCCGACGTACCATGCCTGCTGTATTTTTGACATTGAGCTTGAGCTTCAATTTTTTCTTATGACTATCGACAGTATGAGTAGATAGATAAAGTCGTGAGGCAATCTCAAGCGTCGTGTATTCATGGGCGACAAGTTCCAAGACTTCTCGTTCTCTCTTTGAGATGTGACGTTGTATGGTTGTGTGCATTGATTTAGATTTTACTTTTTATAGCATACACAAATATGAATATGCTTCCAGAAAGCGAACCTACACTGGGGTGTAGTTTTTACCAAGGTCGCCATGAGCGAGACGTGTATGACTACACCCATAGTATACAGGAGTACCAGAGCACTACTGTGAGGGTGCCGCAAACAATGGCTTACGGGGCCTATAGATTAACTAGTTTAAGCTGTTACTCGGGGGTCGCAGTTCTCACATCAAAAATCCATTTAGAACTTTGGGTATCGTATGTTAATAGTCAAATCGGAAAGTCTATAAAAATGGAAAAGCGCCAAGCTTACTATAAACTTGGCGCTGATATGGTATACCTAAGAACTGCTTAGGCTCCGGTGCTTTCTTTCTTTCCAAGCTTAATAAATTCGTTGACGACTACCTCTGTGACATATCTGGTCTGCCCGTTGGAGTCTTCATACTTGCGATGCATGAGCTTGCCTTTTACAGCGAGCTCGTCACCTTTCTTAACCATCTGTTGCATGAGTTCTGCTGTCTTGCCCCAAGCGACAATATTGTGCCATTGGGTATCTTGGATTTTCTCTCCTTGATTGTTGCGATAGTAATCATTGGTGGCCAATGGCGCCTTCGCTATTGTCTTGCCCGTTTCGAATGATCTTGTCTCTAAGTCTTGACCAATGTGGCCGATAAGTTGTACTTGATTTCTAAGTGAATTCATAATGTGAATGTTTTATAATCCGCATTTAACGGATCGGATGAAATAAAAAATTATCGATGTGATATCTATCGACGACTCAAAGGTGAGGGCATCCA
>CAZJTO010000033.1:14136-16087 GCA_964548935.1 uncultured Saprospiraceae bacterium | reverse complement strand
GCATCCTCTACTGGCTTTGGATTACTGCAGTTGTCACACATCTTCTTACAATCCGCCGTCGCAAACTGCTCACCAAAATAATGGAGCAAGAATTTTCTGCGACACTTCGTAGTCTCTGTGAACGCAATCACCTCATCCATTAGCTGAACACTGAGCTCACGCTCCGACAGTGGTTTGTCCTTGAGAAACTTCTCGAGTCTAAGGATGTCTTTATGTGCATAAAACGCCACACACTTTCCACTTAAGCCATCACGGCCTGCACGACCTGTCTCTTGATAATAGTTTTCTATACTCTTAGGGATATCGTAGTGGATCACAAATCTCACATCTGGCTTATCGATGCCCATTCCAAAAGCTATAGTCGCAACTATCGTATCGATTTCTTCCATTAAGAAATCGTCTTGGGCCTTGGATCTTGTCTTCGCATCCAGTCCAGCATGGTAAGGAGCAGCTTTGATGCCGTTTACCCGCAGTATTTCAGCAATTTCTTCTGTTGACTTGCGAGACTGCACATAGATAATCCCTGACTCCCCAGGCATTTTTTTAATGATCTGTACAATCTCCTTTACAGTCTGATCTTTATTGATCTTAGGTCTTACTTCGTAGTATAGATTAGTTCTGTTGAATGAAGATACAAATGGAATCACCTCTTCCATTCCGAGGTTTTTCATGATATCTGACTTCACCTTAGGAGTCGCAGTAGCCGTCAATGCCATGATCGGAATAGTCTTATCTATTGCCTCGATCATCTGTCTAATCTTACGGTACTCCGGTCTAAAATCATGCCCCCACTCTGAGATACAGTGTGCCTCATCTACAGCAACGAAGGATACTCCGGTCTGGCTGAAGAACTCGATATTCTCTTCCTTAGTAAGGGTTTCAGGAGCGACATATAGGAGCTTGGTCTTGCCAGCAATGATATCCTCCTTGACTTTCTTAATTTGGGACTTATTGAGACTACTATTGAGAAAATGTGCTATGCTCTCATCTTGACTATATCCTCGGATTGAGTCAACCTGATTTTTCATCAGAGCAATCAATGGGGATATCACTATTGCCGTCCCTTCCGAAAGTATCGCTGGCAACTGATAGCACAATGACTTACCTCCCCCAGTTGGCATGATCACCAATGTGTCCTTGCCATCCAAGATGTTTTGAATGATAGCTTCTTGACGATCTTTGAATCCGTCGAATCCAAAGTACTTTTTTAAAGCTTGACTAAGATTAATAACTGTCGAAATCATGTTATCTGAACTATTCAATAAGCTGGTTTTAGACCGCGGTCAGTCTTCCCAACTTTTTTGCATTTTGATTTAGCGTCTTTCATTAGTCCAAGATGACGCTCAGACCAACATTCGCATTAAGACGTACTGTTTTTTTAACAGCCGCCGAAAATAACTCTTATAAATGGAGTGTGCAATAGAGAATCTCCCTAAAAATGGACGTTAAGTCGTCAGTTCTCAAATACTTCTTCAAATCTCGGTGCGAACGACTCTGCTGTTGCCACGGACCAATAATGTTGCCAGTTTTTAGGCACTGATTCTTGCTCCAATAGGCACCCCTTAGGGATGTACGGATAAATCTCATCGTAACGCTTAGCGCTCTTGTTGTCGATTCTCCGATATACCGAAGATCGGTTGATCTGATCTCGGTTCTTAAATCCTGACGCAGCTTGTAACTCTACAAAACTCTTTACGGTTTCCCTGTGAAAGTGAGCTACTCTTGTCTTTTTATCTTCTACTACAAGGCCTCGCATCAGGTGCGGGTCATTAGTTGCTACACCAACAGGACAAGTATTCTTATTACACTCCAGTGCCTGGATACATCCAATCGCCATCATCATAGCACGTGCACTATAACAGATGTCAGCACCTATAGATAGAGCTCTATAGATATGAAAACCCGTTACAATCTTCCCTGAAGTAAGGAGCTTTATGTCTTTTTTCAGGTC
>CAZJTO010000033.1:11698-14036 GCA_964548935.1 uncultured Saprospiraceae bacterium | reverse complement strand
CCAAAATATCCAGTACCAAGCTGATAAATCAGATCACCGCCGTGTTTGTCGTGATAGGGCGAAATCCCCCCCTCTCCAGTATTCTGAGCAAACCCACCTAGGGCAGCCCCACCATTGAGTGCCATTACGGCATTTTTACTAAGTGATCCATAGCTCATCGCCGCCACATTATAGATGCTGCACTCATAAGGTTCTAAGCAATCAGGTCCGCCTACCGTAACTCGGGGCTCAGGGTCTATAGCATGATGATCTAGAGCAGCTATGCTATGTTGCATCCACTCGTATCCTTCACCGTAAACATCAAATTGGGTACCAAATGGTGCTGTATCAACAGCGTCTTTGGCACGCTGATAAACGATAGATCTAAACATTCGTGAAAACGGCTTGCCATCAGTATCTGATTCGATGAAATACTGATACAGTTTAGGACGTAACCATTCTGCTATAAACCGCGAACGGCCGATTAATGGGAAGTTTCGAGTGATACTATGCCCAGCTTGGAAATAGTCGTAAAGCGCCACCCCAAACAAGAAAAGAAATGGTATTCCCAATATGCCTATAGCCCAATGGCCTATAAATGCAAGAACCATTAAAACCACGGCAAGTAATCCAAGTAAGACGACAACTATCATAGAGTGTTTTTCAAATGTTTCATTCCTAACTTCGTTATAGGAATACTACAGCCACTAATGTAAGCATACAGATCAAATTTGCATTTGATATTAGAGACTTATGAATTGGGAAATATATAAAAATGGTTTCTTGTCCTATCTGATGCTCGAGCGTAGTCTCTCTAAGAACAGTATTGCGGCATATGAGGATGACGTGAATAAACTGATCAGATGGATAGAGATCACCTATACTAATGTTAGTGTCGAGCAAATACAATATAAGGACCTTGAAAAATTCGTCCACTGGCTCAATGAGCTTGGTCTCGGTGACAAGAGTCAAGCGAGGATTATCTCAGGTATTAAGGCCTTTTATAAATATCTGCTGCTTGAAGACATCATCTCTGATGACCCCTCTGAGTTGTTGGAGGGGCCCAAGCTACGTCGCAAGATTCCAGATATCTTAGCAATTGAAGAGATCGATCTGATCTTGAATAATATCGATCTGAGCCATCCGCAAGGACAACGCAATCGTGCCATCCTCGAGACACTATATGCCTGTGGCCTCAGGGTAACAGAACTAGTCAATCTGAAATTGAGCAATTTCTATCCCGACCTTGGATTGGTCAAGGTGATTGGCAAAAATGACAAAGAGCGCATCATACCAATAGGTGATAGCGCAATAAAATATATCAATATCTATGTTGACAATGTGAGAAGATTGATGAAAACTATCCATCAGGATCATGAGGATTTTGTTTTTTTAAATCGGAGAGGCAAACAATTGTCCAGGGTGATGATCTTTTTGATCATTAAGGAAGCTGTTAAGGATGCAGGCATCAATAAATCAATTAGTCCTCATACATTCAGACACTCATTTGCCACCCACTTAGTTGAGGGTGGTGCTGACCTCAAAGCGGTCCAGGATATGTTGGGTCATGAGTCAATTACTACTACAGAAATATATACTCATCTCGATACGCAGTACCTTAGAGATGCAATTATGACTTTTCACCCCAGAAATCGTACTGCTCGATGAATAAATTGCTCACTGTAAGCCTTGGCCTTGTCGGAACGCTGATGTTGCTGTTCTTGGGTTCGTGCCATAACCAGATTCAACTTACTGGAGGGCCAAGAGATGAAGCTCCCCCAATACTGGATACGACCCTATCAACGCCTAACAATCAAGTCAACTTTGAAAAGCAAAAAATCACTTTGTATTTCGATGAATTTGTAACAGTCAAAGACGCGATAAAGCAGATTCTTGTTACGCCGCCATTGATCTACACTCCACAGGTGAATGAGCGCTTGGAGCGAGTAACATTTGAGTTTGACGAAAAAGAGGTGTTGAAAGAGAATGCAACCTATGTTATCAACTTTGGTGAGTCCATAGTAGACTATAATGAAAGTAACAAACTCGAAAACTTCACCATGGTGTTCTCGACAGGAGATTACATTGACTCGTTGAGCATCCGTGGAAATGTGATCGACTCTAAGACACAAGAGGCTTCATCAGAATACTTAGTCATGCTCTATGAGTCTGTATATGACTCTGTCGTCTATAAAGAAAAACCATTCTACTTTGCTAGGACTAATATGGAGGGGCAGTTCGAAATCAAGAATCTCCGTGCAGACACCTTTAAGATTTTTGTTTTAAATGATAAAAATGTCAACTACACCTATGACTATGGCGAAGAAATAGGATTTATCGATTCGCTCATCTATCTGAC
>CAZJTO010000033.1:0-11598 GCA_964548935.1 uncultured Saprospiraceae bacterium | reverse complement strand
ACACCTATGACTATGGCGAAGAAATAGGATTTATCGATTCGCTCATCTATCTGACAGATAGCAGCAGCTATGATATCGCCTTGGAGTCATTTTTAGAACAAACTGAAGCTAGATACTTGGGCTATGAATCAATACGTCAGGGGCAGCTACGACTCGAGTTTAATCAAGCTCCTAGCTTAGACTCACTCAGCGTACTCAGTGACAACTTGGACTATACTTTTTCGATAAATGCGGAAAAATATATTGATGTGTGGTATCAGCCAGCCAATCTCACAAAGTTGGACCTAGTCTATCGGACCGATACCATTAAGACAAGAATCAATCTCAGGGCCTTGGATCCACTAGACGAAACACTCGATGTCACGGTCAGCCACCCTACGGAACAAATTGGCTTGCATCCTACAGACCAGATCGTGCTTGAGACTAACTATCCCATCGATTCTGTCACTGCAGAATTAATCAGCCTAAGGGATACTTTATCTGGCGATCTGCTCATATTTGACGCTCAACCTGTCGAAGGGGAGCCGATGCAGTTAGCACTACAGGCAGAATACAAGCTGGATCAAAATCTCGAATTAAGTATGCTCCCCGGAGCGATCAAAGACCTGTGGGGGCATAGTAATGATACTACCGAGAACTTTGTTTTAATAGGCAATCCAGAAGACTTTGGCATCATTGAACTACAATTCAGCAAACTAGACTCATCAGTAGCCAACTACCATATCACTCTCCTCGATTCAAAAGAATCTATTGTTCAGACCAACAATGTTAGCATAGACACGACTATAACGGTCTCAGAACTTTACCCAGGATCCTATACATTGCAAATCATCGAAGATCGTGATGATAACGAGCTCTGGAGTGCAGGGAACTATCTCAAGAAAGTGCAATCTGAAAAATTCTTTGAAGTACCTTTAGAAGACGTAAGGGGAAACTGGACGGTTGAAAAAGAAATCATTCTCAGCGGATTAGAACCTGATCATAATAACCTAGATGAAAGTACTGAAAGCGACGAACCTGAATAAAAAATACGGTAACAGGACCGTGGTTAAGTCTGTTTCATTGGAGGTGAAGCAGGGCGAGATCGTTGGACTACTCGGGCCAAATGGCGCTGGTAAGACCACGAGCTTCTATATGATCGTCGGATTCGTCAAGCCTAATGGTGGTCAGGTATTTTTCGATGATCAAGAGATCACTTCACTGGCTATGTATAAGCGAGCTCGGCTCGGCATAGGGTATCTGCCACAGGAAGCCTCGGTGTTTAGAAAATTGAGCGTCTATGACAACCTCATCGCAGTACTGGAAATGACTGATCTCAATAAGGCAGATCGTATCGCCAAGGCCGAAAGTCTGATTGAGGAGTTTGGTCTCGAAAAAGTGCGAAACAACCAAGGAGATTCTCTATCTGGTGGGGAGCGTCGACGTACCGAAATCGCCAGAGCTCTGGCAACAGATCCAAAATTTATATTGCTTGATGAGCCCTTCGCTGGAATTGATCCAATAGCCGTAGAAGACATCCAGTATATTGTTGCTAAGCTCAAGACTAAGAACATCGGCATCCTCATCACCGATCATAATGTGCAAGAGACCCTCTCGATTACAGATCGATCATACCTCATGGTAGACGGAGATATCCTCCGAACAGGTACCTCCGAAGAGCTTGCCGAAGATCCTGTGGTGAGAAAATTATACTTAGGTGAGCAGTTTGAACTAAAAAGAAAAAATATTGAACTCTAAGGTAGTGATCGCAGCTATGATTGGCCTGAGCTTCACCCTTTGCTCCTGTGGTGGTACGACCAGTAGGCAGAGCCTTAGTCCAGAGGTTAAGTATATGAGTGATACGATGTATAATAAACGCAAAAACATGTTGGAAGACGAGCTGGATTCTTTATGTCTGGAGCGAATACCCCTACTACGGCAAAAGGCTATAGACTCCCTAATCATCATCGAAAAAGAACGCATACGTGAACTCAGTGAATAAATTCATACTCGTAGCATACACTATAGCATTGAGCTCTCTCTTAGGTTCCTGTACCGAGTCAAAGTCTCAGATACGCGAACAAGCCTTGCAAGAATTAGACATTAAAATTGAGGTCCTTAAAAAGAAGAAAGCACAGGAATGTCGGGAACAAGCATTCATGGAAGCCGAGTTACATGTTGACTCTCTGATCAGCGCCATGTTCCTATCACCTATCGATGATAGCCTTTATTCTCCGCCGATTCCTGCAAAACCAGCATTTATAGAAGTAGACACTAACGTATTTAATTCTGAAAGTTCTGTTAAACCAGTCATCGAAAATTAATTTTGTAATCTTGTCACTAGACATTTGTGGCGATTTAATAATCACCACAGAAACTAAAACATACCATACTTTTCATGCAATCAGCAGTAGATATAGAAGCACTAAACCAGCAGGCACAGCTAGACAGTGCATTCATAGAGGACATTAGACGAGAAGCTAATCAGGTGATAGTCGGTCAAACCCATATGATGGATAGGCTACTCTTAGGCTTGCTCAGTGATGGGCACATCCTATTAGAGGGCCTACCAGGTCTGGCCAAAACGCTAGCTATTAAGACACTTTCGTCGATTATTAATGTCAGTTTTAATAGGATCCAGTTTACCCCAGATCTTTTGCCAGCAGATATCTTGGGTACTATGATCTTCAATCAGAAAACCAATGAGTTTTCGATCAGAAAGGGTCCTATCTTCTCCAATTTCATCCTCGCTGATGAGATTAACAGGGCGCCTGCCAAGGTTCAGAGTGCCTTGCTCGAATCCATGCAAGAGCGACAGGTTACAATAGGCAAAGAAACCTTTAAGTTGGCCGAACCCTTTTTGGTATTGGCTACTCAAAATCCAATTGAACAAGAAGGCACATACCCATTGCCTGAAGCGCAGACGGATCGGTTTATGCTGAAGATTAATGTAGGATACCCCACTAAGACTGAAGAGCTCGAAATAATCCGAAGAAATATCGGAGGTCATATCAATAAAAAGATCAACGCCGTCATCAGCCCTGAACAGATACTCAAGGCTCGTCAGACAGTAAGAAATATATATATGGACGAAAAAGTCGAGCAATATATCCTCGACATTGTTTTCGCAACTAGGAATCCTAAAGACTACAATCTCGAGAAGTTAGATGGCCTAATCAGCTATGGCGGATCACCTCGTGCCAGTATCAACTTAGCACTCGCTTCGAGAGCCTATGCCTTTATGCAGGGCAGAGGATATGTGATCCCGGATGACGTCAGGAGCATCTGCAAGGATGTATTGAGGCATCGTATAGGCATCACCTACGAGGCAGAAGCAGAAAACATCACTCAAGAAGATATTATTACCCAGATTTTAAACTCTGTAGAGGTTCCATAACCAGCGGTCACGACATGCGATATATCGGAGTCATCATATTATGCTTATCAGGAGTATGCTCATTCGGCCAGTCCACGCAGGATGATACACAGCAGTCTTCAACAACCAACACAGATTATGTGGAGTGGCATGGCGTGCTAGATGGACATATGCCCGTGAGAATAGCTTTTGAGCTTGTCAATAACGAGGCAAGTGGCTATATCGAATATGGTGAAAATAAAGATCGCTACGACTTACTTGGGTCAATCGAGGACGACCAACTGGACATCTATCAGTTTGATGATTATAGTAAAGTCATGTGTAAGATGAGCGGTGACCTAGGAAACGCTAAGCACAATTGGACCTGGTCTAATGAAGCTAAAACTTCCATCAAAACCCTACATCCCCGTAGTAGTAAAAACAACCTCATATTGCTCTATGAGAGTGAGGAGCATGATCTTATTATACGACCTAATACACGATCAATCATTGGTGGTGATCAGGTCGATGATCTGAAGTGGTCAAGCTACGATTGTAGCAATCAAGATTGTACTGTAATCGATTCAAATCGCGATCCTGGACAGTTCCAGTGGGATGGTTCCGAGATGTTGACTGTCGACTACAACAATGAGAAATATACTCAAGCCCATAAATTGAAATATGCCTTAGAGAGTTACCACGACTCCAAGATCGCCTACAGCTTTTACTATCCAATCTTAGAGGATGAAAAATTTGATGCTTGGATCATCGATCAAATGTCTGCTTGCAGAACAAACTATAACAATTACCGCAACCAAGGTTTGGAAGCCTCAGATCAGCTATTATTTATTGGCGATTTTTACATCTCAGCATATGATGAACGCATCATAAGCGGATACCTGAACTGGTCATGCAATACGACGGCCTCGGTTGAGACTGTACCATTTATCTATGACTATGAGAGGTCTAAGTTTTATAAGGTTAATGACCTGCTGAGGTCAGATTTTGATTATGCCTTTTTCTTAGAGCAGTTTCTAAAAAAAGAAAAGACAAAAAGCCTGAGAGAGGAGGATTATCTAATTAGATCTGCCTTAAAACAAAAACATTTCAAGCACTACGTCTTGACTCATCAGGGCATCGTATTCTTCACGGACTTTAATACATTGTTTGGTCGGAGATCCATATTGGTTCCTTATAAAGAATTTCAAGGATTCGTCGATAATAAGAATATCAGTAACTACTTCAAAAAGAGAGTGTAGAGATGGATACGGCAGAGATATTGAAGAAGGTCAGAAAGATAGAAATCAAGACCAAAGAGCTGAGCAAGCACCTGTTTTCGGGCGAATATGGCAGTACCTTCAAGGGGCGTGGGATGTCATTTAGCGAGGTACGCAACTATCAATATGGTGACGACATTCGAAACATAGACTGGAATGTAACAGCTCGTACAGGAGACCCATACATAAAGGTATATGAAGAAGAGCGCGAACTAACTGTGGTCTTCCTAATCGACATGAGTAAGTCGTCATTCTTTGGTACGGTCAATCAGTTTAAAAGTGAAATTAATACTGAGATCTGTGCTACACTGGGATTCTCGGCCCTCAACAATAATGACAAGGTTGGTGCTATATTATTTACCGATCAAGTAGAGAAATATATCCCTCCTAAGAAGGGCCGTCAACATATCCTACGCATCATCAGAGAGCTGATCTATTTTGAACCAGCGCATCAGCAAACTGATTTATCAGAGGCACTGAAGTATCTCAACAATGTGGTTAAGAAGCGATCAATAGCATTTGTGCTATCTGATTATGTCAGTGCACCCTATGAAGATGCCCTTAGGGTATCTGCCAAGCGCCATGATATCATCGGAGTCAAAGTATTTGATGATCTCGAAGAGAAGCTACCAAAGGTTGGACTGGTCAAAGTGCGTGACGCTGAGTCTGGCGCTACACAGCTTGTAGACACTTCTTCTAAGGCTGTTCGGACCGCCTACAATGATCATTTCAATCAACATAAGGAGTACTATACAACTGCCTTTAGAAAAGCTGGTGCCTCAACTATAGACATCAATACTCGAGAGGATTATGTCAAACATCTTTTGAGATTTTTTAAAAGTCGGCATAGATGATCAGAGTGCTGATTATCATATTATGGGCTGCCACTGCAGGATACTCACAAGTACAGGTTACAGGAGGATTTGAGCAAGATACTGTGCCATATGGCACAACTGCCAGGTTTACGCTCAGTGTGGAGACGTCATCAGATGAGGACATATTAGCGGTTCAGACCGTATTCCTTGATTCGGTTTATTCTGCATTACAAACATTCAAGTCTAATCCTAATGATACGACTGGTAGCGCTCCACCATCCCTATCCGATTTTGAATTACTCGATATAGGTCAGTGGCAGCGATTAGATGACGATCCATTTTTTTCTGGAGAAGAGCTCAACTGGAATGTCCGCAGTGTGGGAACCAAAAAGCGATATGAAAACACATTCTCCTTTAAATTTTGGGATCCAGGCATCAACGTAGTGCTTATCCCGCCCGTGGTAGTCAATAAGGCAGGTACACAGGAACAAATCTATGAAGGTCTCCAAGCGAGTGTATTCATGGCACCTCCCGTCGGTGTGGACGTAGTTTCACCAGATTCACTGGAG
The DNA here is from genome assembly GCA_964548935.1 of uncultured Saprospiraceae bacterium. Classification (GTDB taxonomy): domain Bacteria; phylum Bacteroidota; class Bacteroidia; order Chitinophagales; family Saprospiraceae; genus GYS-P2D. Next base: position 5,603 of record CAZJTO010000033.1, on the reverse strand, counting down.
ATAGAACCGATCAAACCAATTCTGACAGAAGCCAGAAATATCAGCGACTACCTGATCTATCTCTATATCATTGGAGCTCTATTGATCTTGGGTATTGCTTATTGGTTATTCGTAAGATGGCAGAAAAACAAGGAGGCCATCCCTCAACCTGTCGTCAAAGAAGTCATACACATACCCGCTCATACGCAAGCACTCAGCGCACTCAGTACGCTAAGACAAGAGCAATTATGGCAGAAAGGTGCTGTCAAGGAATATCAGAGCAGGTTGACCTTCATCATTAGAGAATATCTCGAAAACCGTTACGACGTACCAGCACTCGAATCGACTACCGAGGAAATTGTGAGCAACATAAGTAGCGGAGACATGGAGTTGACTGATGTGGATTCACTCAAGAGGATATTGCAGGTAGCCGATCTGGTGAAGTTTGCCAAGGCCAAGCCTGATGAAAGCATCCATGAGAGCTTTATGAACGAGGCCGAAGGCTTTGTGCAGCGAACAAAAAAGGATAACACTCCGAGCACAGATGAATAGTCTTTGGGGAAATATCGACTTTGTCAATCCAGAAGCGTTTCTGCTGCTGCTGTTGATTCCATTGCTCGGCATATGGCATTTCCTTAAATTGAGGAAGCGCCAGACCGTATTCACAATATCTGATAGTACTCCTATAAAGGAACTTAGGACTTGGAGGACGACCATATATCCATTTCTACCTATCCTCAGAGCGCTGAGCATGGCGGCAGTGGTAGTAGCAATCGCAAGACCACAACTGAGTCTCAAAGAGGAAGAGGTGAAAGCCGAAGGAATCGACATTGTCTTAGTCATGGATATCTCGAGTAGTATGCTCGCTCAGGACTTTCAGCCTGACAGGCTACAAGTCAGCAAAGAAGTGGCCAAAGAATTCGTTGACAAGCGAGAATTTGATAGGATAGGCTTGGTTGTATTTGCTGGGGAGAGCTTTACTCAATGCCCCCTAACTACAGATCATAGAGTGGTCAAGGATTTTCTGGATGGACTACAATGCGGTATGCTCGAGGACGGCACGGCAATAGGCATGGGTCTAGCCTCGGCAGTCAATCGTATGAAGGATAGCCCTTCAAAAAGCAAGGTAGTCATACTGCTTACAGATGGAGTCAACAACTCTGGATACATCAGACCCCTTACAGCTGCTGAGATTGCTGTAGAACTGGACACTAAGGTTTACACCATTGGTGTGGGCAGTCGCGGACAAGCCCTTAGCCCGATCAGCCGTCGGAGCGACGGTCGCTACATCTTTGGTATGGCACAAGTAGAAATCGATGAGACTCTGCTCGAAGAGATTGCCAACATGTCCGGCGGCGAGTACTATCGTGCAACGGATGAGCAAAGCCTGCAATCGATATATGCAGAAATCGACCGACTTGAAAAAACAGAAATAGAAGTGACCAGCTTCAAGAGATACAGCGAAGAGTTCAGGCGATTTCTGAGCATCGGATTGATCCTTTTACTCCTTGATCTTGTGCTGCGTATGACAGTATTTAAAACTTTGCCTTAAGCTATGTTTAGATTTGAATACAGTACTGCTTTATGGTTCTTATGGGCGATTCCGATCCTAATCGGGCTCTATGTGCTATTTACTTACTGGCGCAAAAATCAACAGCGCCTACTGGCGACTGATGATCTTTTTGGACGACTGGCGACAGGATGGAGTGCACTTCGACACCACTATAGGTTCGTAGCAGTCACCCTTGGGCTTTTGTTTTTGATCTTTGGATATGCCAACCCACAATGGGGCAATAAGAAAGAAAAAATAAAAGCTGAGAGCAGTGATGTATTTATCGCACTTGATATCTCGCAGAGCATGATGGCTGAAGACATTTCTCCTAATCGCCTGGAGCGTGCGAAACGACTTGTGCAAAATGTCATCCAAGACCTTAAAGGCAACCGTATCGGGCTGATCTTCTTCGCTGGAAACGCCTACTTGCAAATGCCTCTTTCTAATGACTATAGCGCCGCTGAACTATTCATCGCAGCTGCCAATACGAATCAGGCTTCCACACAGGGAACAGCGATATCAGAAGCTATAGATCTCGCACTACGTGCCTATGAAGAAGGAAAAAACAATCAACGTGGACTGATCATAATCACCGATGGCGAGAGCCACGATGATAACGCCATAGCTAAAGCCCGTGAAGCGAAAGACAAGGGACTCAATATATTTACGATAGGTGTAGGAACATCAGAAGGGGCATTTGTCCCTTACATCAATCAAGGACGCCAGCAATTTAAGCGTGATGATCAAGGCTATAAGGTCACTAGCGCACTGAACACAGACATGATTACAGATCTTGCCAATGCGGGTGGAGGAAAAAACTACTTGATAGGCGAGGGCAATAGCATCCTTGTAGACCTCAGAAAACAAGTCGATCGCTTACAGAAACAGGAAGTAGAGACCAGAGCATTCACAGAGTATGCCAGCTACTTCCAATATTTCTTGATTTTGGGTCTATTATTTATGATCTTAGAATTCGTGATTCCTGAGCAATCCTCAAAATCATTATCATGAGATACATCGGTACCATATTATTGCTCATAGGCAGTTTTGCTATGACAGCACAAAGTGCGCACAAGCTATTAATCGAAGGCGACGAGTCCTATCTCAATGAGGAGTATCTCACAGCAGAAGAAAGCTATCGCAAAGCGCAAGAGAAGAAGAGTACGACGAAGAGCAACTTTAATCTCGGTAATGCGGTCTACCAGCAGGAGCGATATGAAGAAGCGATACAGCACTATGAAAGCACCTTTAATATTGCTGAAGATGATCAAGAGCGGGCCAATGCACTCTACAATCTAGGCAATGCACAAATCAAAGCAGGGCAGATCGAGCCTGCCATAGAAAGTTATAAACAGGCCAATGGCTTTAATCCCGATGATACAGATATCCTCACTAATCTCTATATGGCCAAGTTGATGATGAAACAACAGCAGCAACAAGAACAGCAAGAGCAACAACAACAGGAGGAGCAAAACAACGAAGAGCAACAGGAGCAACAGAGCAATGATCAGCAGCAACAACAAGATCAACAGGAGCAGGGCGATGAGCAACAACAACAGCCTCAAGACTCCGATATAGAGAACCAATCAAACGAAGAGCAACAGGCTCCGCAGGATCAAGAGCTCAGCAAAGAGGATGCACTTAAACTCCTGGAAGTCATCGAAAATGAAGAGAAAAATGTTCAGGAAAAGTTGAGAAAGGTATCTGGTAATAAAACCAAACCCAAAAAGGACTGGTAGTCAATATCTACGGGTTCAGCTAGGAATATTGGTGGCATCATTTTGCAGCCAATATTTTGCTTTATCAATAACCTCCTACATTCCTGTTACATTCGTGTAGATCGAAACGTCTGTATATCGATGAGTGCTTATAAATCAATGCGTCTTTCGAGTATGACAATCATGCTACTGATGGTGATCAGTAGCTCAATCATTGCGCAACGTGGATTTAGATCTTACAAAATAAAAATTCCTAATACGGAAGTTCAGCTCAGGATGGTTGCAATCAAAGATGGCAACTTCAACATGGGTAGCACATACAGTGCAGTCAATAGTGGCGAGGATGAACGACCGATTCATCATGTTGAACTAGATCCATTTTGGATGGCTGAACATGAGACCACATGGGAGCTCTATCAGCTATTCTTAAATCGGTCTGTAGATAGTCATCGACGAGAGGGGGTGAAAAACCCAATGATTATAGTCGATATCGACCAGATACCCAGACCAGACACCATCTATACCGATTCTACAGGTGTCCAAGCCCAAAGGACTCATCCAGCAGTAAATATGACCCAAATAGAAGCATCAGCATTCTGTGAGTGGCTGAGCGCTATGACCGGTCATTACTATCGCCTACCGACAGAAGCGGAGTGGGAGTATGCTTGTCGCGCTCAGAGAGAAAGTGAATATCACTTTGATAAAACTGAAAGTGTAGATGCATATGCTTGGAACAGATTTACAAGCAATGGATCATCCCATGCTGTGAAGGGCAAGAAACCCAACCGATGGAAGTTGTACGATATGCTCGGCAATGTGGCAGAGTGGACGATCGATCACTATACTGTGAGAGGCTACGACAGTCATAATACTAAAAACCCCAAGGTGTTGCTATCTGAAGAAGACGCCCCCTCTGTGATCCGTGGAGGCTCATGGAAGAAGCATCCATCGGCATTGCGATGTGGAGCCCGAGAAGCCTTGGATCCCAAATGGGAAGAATATGACGAACCAGTAGTGCGAGAGCGTATGTCAGAAAGCGTGGGATTCAGAGTGGTCCGGCCTTATTTTTTACCAGGCACAGAACGGGAGCGAGTGTCTTACTGGTCTCATAAGTAAATCAGAGAAGCAATTCCCCTTTAAATATTTCTAAAAGTCATTCTTCTGCTTTGATCTTTCCCTTTGCATTCGGCTATATTTGATATTGATATAATCATACATGATGAAAGATTGTTTGTTAGTTTTAATCCTTTGCCTTACCTCATTATCTGTGGTACATAGTCAGGAGATCCTATTTAAGCAAGAGCTTAGCTACGACACCGTATATATGGGCAATGCTCTACAGATTAAGTATAGTATCCAAAATGCGAATGGAGATTTTCAAGCGCCAGATTTTGATGGTTTTGCTATCGTAAGTGGGCCGAATGTATCTAGTCAGTTTAGTATGATTAATGGAGTAGTGACTCAGAGTGCTTCATATATCTACTTTCTGCAACCTGAGGCTCCAGGTATCTATACCTTAGCTCCCGCAGTCCTCGCAAATGGCGATAATCAATGGTCAACAGAGCCAATAGTAATCACTGTCTTGGCCAATCCCGATGGCATCAGGCAAGATGCTCACGGCTATCAAGTTATCCATGAAGTGATCCAAGTGGATACCAGCACCATGACGAGAGAAGATTCTCTCAGAATGAAATTTAAAAAGCTCAAGACTCGAAGAATATAGATGTTGCAGCGATTCTATCTCTTTCTTGGATTCTCCCTCATTGCAGTAGTCGCAACTGCACAGCAAATAGAGTTTTATGCCCAGGCAGATGCTCGACAGATCGTCGTGGGCAACTATTTTGAAGTGACCTTCACGCTCGAAAATGCAAACGGTGATACCTTCACGCCACCAGATTTTGGTGCTCTCGAAGTGCTCTCAGGACCAAGCCAATCCTCGCAAGTGAGTATCATAAACGGCCGCAGGAGTCAGAAGATTAGTTACGGATACGGCCTCACAGTCTCAAAGCCTGGCAAGTACACCATAAAGAGTGCCAGCATCAATGCAGGCGGCAAAACATATCGCAGCAAGGCACTCACCATAGAAGCCGTTGCTAGTCAGTCCGGCTCAAAGAAAACAGCAACTGGTGTAGCAGGACTGACGGACGCAGATATTTTTATCGAAGCAGTTGTAGATCGTGACACTGGCCATATCGGTCAGCAGATTACACTCAAGTACGTACTCTACACCACTAAAGATGTCAGGTCTATCAATCTGTCGAAAAAACCTGAATTCGATGGTTTCTTTGCTCAAGAAATCAACAACTACCGTGAGCGCTCTGAGCGTGTTGTTCGTGATGGTGTTCAATATGTGA
>CAZJTO010000032.1:0-16101 GCA_964548935.1 uncultured Saprospiraceae bacterium | reverse complement strand
TGGTAGAAGTACACACAATCGACAAGCGGACCCAAAAGAGCCGTGTGCTCAGTGCGGCGGATTGTGAGCTCGGATATCGTGATAGCATTTTCAAAAGAGGCCTCAAGGATCAAGTGGTCATCACTGACATAGTCTTGAAACTTAGTAAGCCTGGATATCATAAGCTTACCCTATCGTATGGCGCTATCCAAAAGGAAATAGAAAAGATGGGGATTGAGGATGTGACCATTGCAGATGTGAGTGCAGCCGTCATTAAAATCAGGGAATCCAAGCTGCCAGATCCAATAGAACTGCCTAATGTAGGTAGCTTCTTTAAGAATCCCATCATCCCCAAGGACTTGTACACAGCCCTATCTAAGCATCATCCTAAGATGCCGCATTATCCTACTGATGATGAGTCTTATGTAAAGGTGCCTGCCGGATGGCTCATCGACAAGTCTGGGCTCAAAGGGTATCGAGTAGGTGATGTGGGTACACATGTCAACCAAGCATTGGTCATCGTGAATCATGGTGCTGATCAAGGCCAAGACATTCTTGACTTTTCAGCTGTCATACAAGCCAAGGTATCAGATCGCTATGGTATCAACTTAGAACGAGAAGTTAACATCTTTCAATAATGTGCTATAGGAGCTCTATTTTTTAAGGGAATACCCATCTATTCTGTGTCATAATATCATAGAATAGTTTAATTCCTGGTGGCTAAGATTTACTTTGGAGTTCAGTACATAATCATAATTGCATGTCATCAAAGCTGAATGTCCTCGTTGTAGAGGATGATGAAATAGAATTGTTGAAATTTAAGATGGTTACAGATGGTTTAGGATTGGATCATCACTATGAGTATGTCACAGATGGCGAGCGCGCTATAGACTATCTTAGAGATAAGAGTACTGTATTACCTCAGCTCATCTTGCTGGACCTTAATATGCCTCGCTTTGATGGATTAGAGTTTTTATCAATGATGCGTTCTGATGCCGACTTGCGGTATATACCGACGGTTATTATGACGTCATCCGAAAACGTTAAGGACATTAAGAAGTGTTATGAGCTGGGTATCGCTGGTTATCTTACTAAACCTCTTGACCTTGAGCAATATCAAATCAAGTTAAAAGCCTTGTTTGGCTATTGGGAATTGAATAAGTTCTATATCGCTGAAACCGATCAGCAAGGCATAGGCACCAAAAAATAGATATGAAAGGGATAGTTTTTACCGAGTTTTTAGATTTAGTCGAAGATAAGTTTGGGTTGGGGATGGTTGATGATATCATCAATTCGTCAGATCTGTCGTCAGGTGGAGCCTACACTGCTATAGGCACTTATGATTTTGGAGAGATGCACCAGCTGATTACACACCTGAGTGCCAAGACTGATATCCCAATCAATGACCTATTGCTCATTTATGGTGAGCATTTCTTTAGCGTTATTGAAAAAAAATATCCAGCCATGCTCAAGCAATATGATGACCCAATCGAGATGCTGGCTTCTATCGAAAATCACATACATGTGGAAGTGCGCAAAATATATCATGATGCTGAGCTACCTAAATTCGACGTGTTGGAGCAGACAAGCCATTCACTCAAAATGATTTATACATCGAGCCGAGCCATGCATAGTTTTGGATTGGGGTTGATGAATAGTACGTTTAAGTATTTTCAGAAAGATTGTAAAATAGAATGTGAGCCATTAAAGGATGATGGCACTGAAGTGGAATTCTCAATTACAATGATCAAATAAAAGGCATTGGAATCAAGCGGCAACATAGAAGTCCTTATGCTCCAAAGAGCACTTGCCAGAGAAAAGCGTGCACGCCAAGCTGCTGAGCAAATTTTGGAAGAAAAAGCAACCGAACTCTATCAACTGACTCAAGAGCTCGTCAAGTCTAAGGACGCCTTAAGTCTGCTCTTAGAAGAAAAAGACAATGAGCTCTCTGGTTTACTCCAACGCATCATAGATCCATATGTGCTCGTCGATCTCGAGGGCAATGTGATCAGATATAATGCCGCTGCAGACAAGCTCCTCGGTTTAGGCCAGACTCTGTCCCGAAATCCTAAGTTGAATCTCCTACAATTGGTTGGAACAGAGGATAGAACACGTATAGCAGAAGCTTTTAGTAATATGCTTAGGGACGGCTACGTCAAGGACGTTACGCTTATGATCCAAGATGCCGATGGAGAGTCGGTCTATCTCCAGATTAATGCCGCCGTCTTGTATGATAATGATCATAAACCCAGGGCCGCACAGGGAATTGCAAGAGATATTACAAATCTGAAATTGCTCGAAGAAGAGAAAGATCTATTGCTCAACAGATTAGTATCTCGTAACGAAGCATTAAATGAGTATGCTCATGTCGTCTCTCATGATCTCAAAGGCCCACTGCGTGGGATCAATACGCTCATGCAGCTTATCCAAATGCAAAATAAGGAAGTACTTAATGAGCAATCTGCTGAGTATTTTGATATGATAGGAAAGTCTGTTCGAAAAATGGACAATCAGATCTCAAGCATTTTGACCTATTCTCAGGCAGACCTAATGCTGCAAGAAAAAAGAGAAGTGGACCTGAAGCAACTCATTCTCGATATCCGAGATCAGATTATGCCTACAAAAGATATTGACTTAATTTTTGCTACAGAAATGCCTGTTATTATGTCGCATCGCAATCAGATTGAACAGGTCATACACAACCTGCTGAGCAATGCAATTAAGTTTTCATCTGATGAGGATGCTGAAATTATTTGGAGGAGCAAGGAAGAGGAGGATCATTTTGAAATCTCTATTCAGGACAATGGAATTGGAATAGAAGAAAAGTATTTTGAAAAAATATTTAAACTATTCCAAAGCCTTGATGTCAGACAAGACTCAACAGGGGTAGGACTTGCCATCGTAAAAAAAGTTGTGAATGCCTTAGGGGGTAGAGTATGGTTGACCTCTGAGTATGGGACAGGAACAACCTTTTATTTTACAATCCCCAGGACTCCAATCTCATGAATTACAACTTAGATTATATCTTCAAAATTTCTAAAGGAGACTCAGGATTTATTGATCAGTTTTGGTCCCTTGTAAAAAAGGAATGGCCCCAGGAAACAAAAGAATATAGAGACCTCATCCAGAAAGGGAAGCATGTGGCCGCAGCCAGTCTGGTTCATAAACTCAAGCATAAATTTGTTTTATTGAGCGCAACAGAAGGGTATGAATTGGCTCAGCAACATGAAAAATGTCTAAAAGTAGGTAGTGTGCAGCATGTAAACGCTTATGAAAAGATACTGACCGACTTGACTCAATTTATCAACAATACAAATCCCCATGATCTATGAGATGTATGATCATTGATGATGAAGCAACGGCCAGAATGATACTACAAAAAGTCTGTCAAGATCATGAGGACTTAGAGATTGTAGCCATTAAAGACTCGGCAATTGAAGGATTGAAATATCTCAATCAGAATAGTGTTGATCTAATATTTTTAGATATCCAGATGCCCAATTTTAGCGGGATAGACTTTATACAGACACTCAAGGGTAGTGTTCCTATCATATGTGTTACGAGTGATAAAGACTTTGCGGTGGACGCCTTTGAGTATGATAGTATTATATCCTATCTACTCAAACCAATCGATGAAGCCAAGTTTATCAAGGCTGTAGAAAAAGCAAAGCGCTGGTCTCCAGCTTTGCAGGTTCAAACCTCTGCGAAACCAACTAAGTCGGAAACAACCGATGAGAGATTCTTATATGTCAACATAGATCGTAGATTGATAAAAATCGATATGGAGACGATCTGTTTGATCGAAGCGAAAGGAGACTATATCTTGATCAAGTGCGATGATCAGAATCATACGGTACACTCGACACTGAAGAAGATTGAATCCAAGCTGCCGAATGATCTGTTCCTTAAGGTACATCGATCATTTATCATTAACCTCAAACGTATCGTAGATATTGAGGATGGTAGTGTCTTGATCAATAGGGATGTCATACCGGTCAGTCGATCCAACAAGCCAGAACTGATTAAACGCCTCAATCTACTCTAAACAGAGGTCCTTGCTTGAATAACCACTTAGTAGAAAGCCCTATCTGAGTAAACGTAAACCCGGTGGCATTGCTCGATGCGACATTAGTCCGCAAACCAAAGAGCTCAAGGTGTATACCTGAATCGAATAGATAGCCCAGCCTTAGCTGTGCCCTATAGGTTACTGTAGCATTCGCACCATTTACTTGTTGGGAGCCTATCGCTCCTGTAATCAGATAAGTGATCCCTTGACTCTTGAGTAGGTCTGGAGTCCGGACCACATCGACGAATAGTTCTTGTGCCCAAAATTGATCAGGACTGAAGTATGGCACAGATTCAGATATGTCAAATGTTATGTATTGCACACTTGCTCCCAACTTAATAAAAGGTCTCCTCTTAATTGTCTTATAGACCGCCGTATATACTAAGTGGTTGGTGTTCTGATCCGATAATTGAGAGTAGACGTACTGAGTGAATAGGCCCAATCCTTTTACATTGGATACAGAGTAATCCGCATAGAGTTGACGTTGACTGATACGCTCGGATAATAGCGTGAAATTATAGTCTTGAAACCTGCGCCGATAACCGAGCTTGATGTCGTGAGCACCTTGTTTAGTCTGTCCGTTGATATCAAAGTTGACAAGACTCGAATTGTCTTCTTGATCATCAATCTGTGAGACTCCCCCGATAGCGGATAGAGTCGTATGAGCAAAGAGCTTGACGGTCAGACCACCACTGTATCGATAGAGATTGAGGTCGGTATTATTGATTCGATTGTCGACATTTCTGATACCCAGATCGGTGAGTAGTGTGATCGATTTACTGATGGGTATCAGTGGCCTGACAGAGAGATCTACTGATTGGTCCTGTCCACTGTCTCTGCTGTACTTGGTATCAGTGAGTAGAGTAGGGGCTACTGCTCTGTAGCTCTTGTTTTTTAGTCTTCCCAAGTCTGGATTTGAGGGATGTTGACTAACACCTGCATCTATAGTATGTATCGCAGGAGCGATGCTATCCATAGCAAGTAGGACATCCGTCCTGCCCGCCCAAGCTTCTATATCGTTGGCATCTATGGAGAGTAGTTCGTTATAGTGCGAAAGAGCGGTTGCGTAAGATCGCCTCTGTATCCCCATCCTTGCCATGTAGCGATGATAGTAGCCTTCTTGTGCTTCCTCTGTATAATTAGACTCTATCAATTGTGTTGCCTCGCTATATTGGTGATTCCATATATGGGCTTGTATGAGATTGCCCATTACCACATCAGACATAGAACTATCTTCTTGAGATTCAGATAACTCTATCCCTTGTCGAGCATATTTTAGACAATCACGTTTTTGATCTAATAAGTAGCTCACATTGGTTAAGCCAATTAAGGCAGGGATGTTAGTATTGTCTGAGACCATGATCCGCTCGTATACTGACTTGGCTGCACTATATGAATCCTTTCTGATCAGGGCGTCAGCATATCCCAGTCTAATCGAGTTACGCAATTGATCGATATATGCCTGTCCGCTATTGTTGACATAGCTATTGTCAAGGGTGCTGAGAGCGGCGCTGTAATCTTTGGATTTCGCTTGGCTGTTAGCTAATCCGATATAGCCGGCTATACTGGATGGATCTGTGCCTAATATCGATGTATATAGTTGAGCGGCTTCCGTGGGCTTGTCATTCCATAGATAGGCTTCTGCGATATTTAGCTCCACCTCTTGGTCTTCTGGGAAGCGCTCCGAAAGTTGAGTGAAAATAGTTAATGCCTCCATCGGAGATCCACTCAATCCCAAAGCTCTACCGTAGCAGATATTTGCTGTTTTATTTTTCGAATTATTTTTTAAAACCTCACGAAAATAGCTTGCTGCCGCTTCATATTGACCAGAATTCAGCATGTTGAATCCTTCTTCCATATTCTGCCCGCTAATTGATCCTGAGGAGAATGTCATGATTAGCAGAAAAAGACAAATCGGAAGTAAAATACCATTCACCGAAAGTAAACTGCCATTCACCGATACAAGTCGTCCGCAGTAAGAGATGGCACGCATATTCGTACCATGATTAAGTCCAAACATATTAAGGGAATTCAGGGGTTATTAGGATCTAAAGGTACGCTTAAGATCACTGAGGAGCAATGGTTTATGCTCAGCGCCATGATAGTCAATGTCGGAAACTACCTCTATAATCTTATCATTGGACGCATGCTTGGACCTGTAGGTTTTGCCGATGCATCCTTATTGGTTACGATGTTATTGGTCCTGTCGTTTCTCGCCATGACCTTCCAATTGACCGCAGCTAAGTTTACCGCAGAGATGGATGAAGCTAAGAGCCACTCATTGCTTAAGTCTATGAATCGGTTTGGCCTTATTATTGGCATGGTCATCATGTTAGGCGTTAGCACATTTGCCAGATCTCTTCAACAGTTTTTTCAGTCGGAGACGATGTGGATGTATGTCATATTCGCCATGAGTGTACCACTATATTTCTTGATGAGTATCGGTCGCGGCTATGTCCAGGGTAGTCGAAGTTTTACTAAACTTTCCATGAGTTATCAGTTAGAGATGCTGATCAGGTTATGCGGTACCGTAGCTCTACTCCGATTGTTGAATGTTGAGCCAGGAATAAGCATTAGCCTCGGTATTTTGGCTTCCATAGCATTGGGTAGCCTACCGATCCGAAAGAGAACTAATGATCGTGCCATGGAGTCATTCAGTTTGACCAAGACTCTATGGGTTTTTGCCGCGTATACCTTAATGTATGAGCTATCGCAAGTCCTAATAAACAATACAGACATACTGCTCGTCAAGCATTATTTCTCTGCAGAAGAAGCGGGACTCTATGCGGCTTTAGCTATGATCGGGAGAGTTGTGTTTTTTATTGCTTGGATGTTTGCGATGATATTGCTTCCACACGTTATTGCCGCCGAAAAAGCGGGTAAGGATAGTAGAACCCTACTTTGGAAATATGTGAGTTACACTTCAGTATTAGGTGCCATTATAACAGGAGCAAGTTATCTGATTCCTGATGTTATTGTGCACATCCTTTTTGGGTCAGCTTATACAGAGATTGCACCACTTTTATGGCTTTATGCTTTAGCGACTTCTTTATTCGCAGTTGCCAATATGTTCGCATACTATTTTCTGTCAAGAAGCATGTACCGCCCAATCTATCTAACCTTTATTGTTGGACTATTACAAGTTATCGGATTAATCGCATTTCACGCTTCATTGTACCAAGTGGTCATATTGCAGGTAGTATTGATGGCTATATTATTAATGGTTCAAGTAGCACACTATATCCATTATTCTAAGAGTGTGATTAAAAGAAGATATATCGGCACAGTGCTGTCGCTCACCGAAACTGAACTACCACTCACCGAAGATAAACTATAACACCTCGCACGTAGGTGCATATTTGAATCGTAATATTAAATCCCCAATACAAATCAATTACATATGAAACTCGCAATCGTAACATCATATCCACCGAGTAAAGTGACACTCAATGAGTATGCATTTCACTTAGCTAAAGCATTCACGCAGCATCAAGATATCACTGAATTAATCCTATTAACCGATGAACCTTCTGAGAGCTATGAGTCCTCTGAAACTCAAGGGTGTAAAGTAACAGTAAAGCCTTGTTGGACTTTTAATAGTTATAAGAACGTTTACTCAGTCACTCAAGCGATCCGAGAGTTAGAACCTGATGCAGTCCTGTACAACTTGCAGTTCATGAAGTTCGGGGATAAAAAGATTCCGGCAGCTTTAGGTTTACTCCTTCCCGGTATTACGAGGATGATTGGCATGCCATCTATCGTGCTATTGCACAATATCATGGAGGCCGTAGATCTTGATTTAGCTGGGTTCACACAAAATGCTGTTATGAAATCCATCTATCGTCAGATAGGAAGGTTGCTCACCATGTGCATACTTATGGCCAATCGAATTGCAGTCACGATGCCTAAGTATGTTGAGATTCTCAAGGATTCCTATGGCGCTGATCATGTCATTCATATCCCACATGGTACGTTCTCAATAGCTAAAGAACCGAACTATAGTCTGCCATCAGGACCGCTACAAGTAATGGCATTTGGAAAGTTTGGAACCTATAAGAAGGTAGAGGAACTGATAGAGGCTGTGGAGCTCATCAGAGAGGAGACTTCAACTGATATTGAGATTGTTATCGCAGGTACCGACAATCCTAATGTAAGAGGGTATCTCGCTGGTGTTGCGGAGCGATACAAGCATGTAGCCAATCTAAGATTTACGGGATATGTTCCTGAGGAAGATGTAGAGCGCATCTTTGCCGAAAGCGCTGTAGTCGTCTTCCCATATACCTCCACAACGGGTAGTTCAGGAGTCTTACATCAAGCAGGCAGCTTTGGTAAGGCCGTAATTATGCCTGACATTGGAGACCTCGCTATGCTCGTGGCAGACGAAGGCTATCAGGGGGAGTTCTTTCAGCCTGGAGATGTGAAGAGTCTGGCAAATGCCATCAAAGCAATTATCTATAATCCACGATATCGTGTTAAGATGGGGCAACGCAATTTTAAAGCAGCAACGGCGCATCCTATGACGAAGATTGCTGAACTATATGTAGATGCATTTAAGTCGATTATGGCTAAGAAATCGAAGCCTACTACTCAGCTAAGCCTTGAGTTGATTGGGCAAGGATATTAAATGCGGGTTTAGGATGTCCATCTATATCAATCAGGCCATAGTGGCGCTGATAAGCACGGCGCCAAGGACGACGACCGACTACAGATACTGGCACCTTATGAAAATCATGCAGCGTCCAAGAATAGGAAGATAAATTGAGACCTTCAATATCAGTGAGCAAGTCAGCGTAAAAACTGGCTTGCTTTTTTTGTGAATACTGGATCGGGTTCCACCATCCACGATAGGAAGTCTCACCATACTCTGTGAGTATGATTGGTTTTTCAGTGAGCGAGGCAAGATGCTTATGTCTCTCAATAAAGTCACTCGTCCTGCCATAATAATGATAGGATACAAAATCTACTTGATCTGCTAACCCAATAGCGTCTTCTGGATTGCTCCAGCCAATAGTGACCGGGTGCTGCGAATCTAATGACTTAATAAGGTCGATATGATAGCTGAGCCAATCGGATATCAATGTTGCCCCACGACTCTCAAAATCTAAATTGGGCTCATTCTTAATATCATAAGCCAAGAGAGCAGGATGGGACATTATGGCGGGGATCATCAATCTTAAATGCTGGGACGTAGCGCGCCAGTCCTGAGCTGAATAGTCTCCATAAAAGTCAAACAGAGTTATGACAACAGATAGGTCTGCATCATGTACGATGTCTAGGAAGTGTAAGAGGTGATTGATTTTTTCTATGCTCACATTTTCTTTTCCGAACTCTTCATACTGTAAAAATATCTTGAGACTATTACATCCCAACTCCTTGATACGACTCATATCCTGTACATAGTCTTCGTCATTGATCGCTGCATCAAGGAGGTTCCAAGGTGACTGGGCAGGATAGTAATTTATTCCTTTAAGATCACTTGTGGATAACGAGTTAGCTTGCGTTAGGTCGTTTTGGATGGTGGTATTCTTTTTGATCTCTTTGATCTGTCTGATGCGCCACCTAGCGTCTTCTAACACACAGATGACCTGATAGTCTGAAGTGTCGATCCATGATGAAATCAGCGTTTCATCTTGATACAGGCGATGATATTCTACCACACCACGATCTGTAAATCCGATGACGGACTCATCAAGACTAAAAAACGTAACATCAATGTTGTGAGCGAGTGTTGAGGATTGCTCATTGATGCCCTTCTCGGCATTTTCACTAAAGTGTGGTATCCACTTGGTCACCATTTCATCTGTAAAATGATCTTGTAGGTAAGTTGTGTTATTCGTAACACGTGCTCTGGCCTGTGCATCTCTTGCGTTGATGTAGTCAATTATGACTTGATCCATCACATAGGAGGTGACGACGCTTCCTTCGTTTCCATCTTTGACGAGCTCGATGTCTGGCATGACGGTATGCTCAGGCAATGGGACATGGAGTAGGGTGCCTCTATCCGCTCCCTGATTAGTGAAAGCCAATAATCTGCTTATGCCAACAATAAGGAGACATAACAGGGCTGAGTAAAATGCACCCAACAATAGCCTCCTGATCCACTTCTTATTCATCTGTGTTCATTTGAAGGGATTTAGAAATGCCCCCAGAGCGGACCTCAATTGAGAATAGATCATCTGTGTTGCGCCATAGGCTGACAATAGGAGAGAGATCATATTGGGCATAACCATTTTTACTCTGTAGCGCGGTCCAGTCGAGCATGACTTGATCAGAGGTGTAGACTCTTAACTCTATCGGAAACCCATCAGGAATATACTGACCCAAAAAACTCACCATTGGGCCTATCGAGACCATTTTATCATCAATAGTGATCTGATAGGATTGTAGACCACTCTCAAATATTCTTGTTAAGGTGTTACTATATGCTTCGTCGATCGAAGCGGTGATCTTCAATGTTTGGGCATCAGTGGGATGGGGGATTTCCACAGTGGAGCGTCCATCAATTGTATATGAATTGATTTCGGATTGACTCTTGGTCCCATGAATAGACCAATTTATGAGACTCCCATCTGCGATAGCATTGCCATATAAATCTCTGATCAAGTCTGTCTTAAGGATTAGGAGACTATTACCATCTGCTTTATTATGTTCAGCTATTGACCTTATGGAAAAGGGTTGTGGGACATTTGGTCCAATAGCTACTTTGTACTCTTGAGTTGTGACGTCATCATGACTTAATGACATTGATGCATTTCCAACAGTAGTGCCACTATCATAGAGTTTATAGACGATGCCACTGCGACTAGCTAACGGGTTACGTGACAAGTTACCCTCTCGATAGTTATTGACGATCACTTCGGTATTATCTGGTACGATGTTATCATAGATGTCTGTAGCTAGACCTACCATCATATACGATTCTCTTTCGCCAGTTAAAGCTGTGGTTGGGCCAATATAACATTCGAGAGTACTGAGCTCTTCCTGAGGCGATACTTCTATTGCTCCGTGTTTTTCTCCAATGCTCCAATGTAAGAGTCCGCTGGTTAGATTATATGGTTCCGGAACGGTATAGGCTGTTATAGTACCATTTGGTATTCCTTCCAACAGAGTTGCGCCCATAGCATTCCACAGTTTCATAAGAGATGCATTTGTGTTTGCTGTCGCTTTAATCACAATTGTATCTCCTGCTATAACATGACTGGGCGCATCGATAGATTGGATAGAGTCATATTGCACTATTTCGGCAGGCTCGGGACTTTTGCATGATACCAAGAACAGCAGTATGAATAATATGGCAATGTGAGACTTTGTCATTATGGATTACCGATAAAGTTATTGACATCTAACAAAAGTCTTAGCTCAGAAGAATCTATTGATACTGTTGGATTTGTTGGATTTAACTCCTCCATTGTCTGTTTCTTTCCATTACAATAGATCAACTCGCTTCCTTGTGCTAACACTTCTATCTGATGATGGTCAACTAGTTCGTATTCAAAAGGTACTTTTCTCTGTTGTCGGACATTTGATCGCAGAAACTTATGGTCTACCCATATCAGAGACTTTGTCTGATCATAGTACCCGACGAGTAATTGTGGGATGGTAACTTCTTGATTGCCCGCATTGTATAGTGTACCGGTTATTTCTTCTGTGGTGGACTCGATCTCAGATAAGGCTACACTGCGATAGGGTGTTACATCAGTAGTGGCCGTTGCAACATGGATGTCAAAGTGGTGAGGCACTTCAGTGAGTTGTGATGCTACACTGAGCTCTGGATCAAAAGTCGATGGTTTTTGATCTTTTGAATCCAACCATGCCGTATCCTCAAATTCTAATCTGAATAGACTATACTCTTTTGGTAGTAAGACATGCTTTTGTACATACATAGAGCTATAGGTCGCTAATGGTTGATTAGCCCTGTTATACAGCGTGCCAGTGATGGTGATATCGGCAGGCAGGTTGTCGGTATTTTGTACACTTCCAATGATGGCATAGTTGTCCCCATGTCGCACTAGTGAGGCTTCGTGACATGTTACCACAGGCTGTATGATGATGTCATCTCTATAGGTTTTACCAGAACTGATCCGCCTACGACCATGCGCATGATAGTCTAGTTTAGCTTGTGACCTATACAACTGTGGAGGCAAGTCCGTATCAATGGGCTCATAGTTTATGTACCATTTATTGTTGCTCTTTCTGAGGACGTGAGTATAAGTTTTAATGATCACTTCGAGTGGGGTGATGTACTCACAGGTGGCTTCTGCGATGGAGTAGTCCTCGGTTTGTTCTTTTAGTTCAACCTCTATCTTGTTCAACTTTGCATAAGAGTTGAGCACGCCGTCAGATACTGACACAGCGAGCATATAGTCGGCTTTGATGGGTGAGTTTGTCGGGTCGATGAGTTGATAGGCTGCCTCAAATTCCTTGAAGTCTAAATGGTCATAGTATGCCTTAAGTGTATTCTCGGGACTTATCTGAGGCCTGTTGTTATGGATGGTTACGGCGATTGCGATTATGCTGCCGATACCCATTAGGTATGACCAACCATGCAGCACCGGGATACTGAGACTTTTATGAGATGTCTGCGGCCAATAAAATGCGGTATCCCGAGACTCCCGCTGAGAATTTTTGATGAGTGGGATGATCAGCGTCACCATCAGAGCGATTAGGAGAGTGGCAACAGGAACGATTCCCCAATGCAGTTTTTGCCATTGCGCTACTTCGTCTTTAGGTAGTACTACGGGTAGTGGGGCTACAGTAATTCGCTCCCAAACTTGGATTCCGTTTTCGAGTCGGATGAGCCTCTTCCAACCCGAGAAGTGTAATATGGGGTCGTAAAACTTGTCATTCGAAAACACATAGCGCAGATTGTATTTATGAGGAATAGTTAAGAACTGTTGCAAAGAGCCAAGGCCTTCTATTCCGAGAAATTTTGAGTTTTCGAGTCGCTCCACTGCTCTCGTAGTCAGCTCAGGCAGTCGCCGTGCACTATGATAATTTCCATCTATGGTAAGCGCATCAGTCTGAGCAGAGAGCCATGCCATCTGGTCCCCAAAACCCAGGGTCAGATACCTCCAGCGATCATGGTCATCAGCGCTTAAAAAATTAAGAAGAGGTTGCATTTTAATAGGTGTAGGCTGAGAAGGCCTAAACTGAAAGAGTATCAAGGTCAAGATCAACAAAACAATGGTGATTCCTATATACAAGGATCTTGTTACATAGGCATAAACCTTTCCATAAGTGTTGATGATATGAGCTCTGATATCTCCTTCGACCATGCGATAGATAAACTCACCTGCAAGTGGCAGAACTAATATAGATGCCCAAAGAGTAAATCGATCAAGTGTCAAGATGTTGAAGGCGGTCTCCCCTAATAGGATCCGTGGAATAGGAGTAGTACCGCCTGTACCTAAAATGAACAATGTAGTCAATGAGATCCCAAAAAACAGATATCTCTTACTAAAGAAGCGATAGAAAAAATAGGGTAGCATAAACAAAAGGACTCCGTACGGCAACAGGAAGAAAATGAACCCTGATGAGAGCACCTCAAGATAATTGTCTCTGGAGCCATGAGGTATGGGGACTTGAGTAATCGGGTTTGCTCTTGAGTTGATCCAATAAGGCAAGATTACATAGATAATGAGGAAGAGCGAGCAAGCACCAAAGCTGAGAATTCTCCAAAAAAGA
Organism: uncultured Saprospiraceae bacterium; assembly: GCA_964548935.1. Classification (GTDB taxonomy): domain Bacteria; phylum Bacteroidota; class Bacteroidia; order Chitinophagales; family Saprospiraceae; genus GYS-P2D. Next base: position 2,372 of record CAZJTO010000032.1, on the reverse strand, counting down.
GCGAAGAAAGAGCTTATAAAATGCTTGAATCGGACTTGTAAACCCCTGCCTAATTGAATCTGGGCTCGATCCAGAATAGCCATCCCTATGACCGGAAATATAAAAAAGATCATTCCAAAAATAGGCGTCACATGGTGTGAAGCTACCGTCACAGCTAGGAGAGATAGACTCTTGAAAAGATTGATTTTCTCTCCTTCCCTAATCCAGCGATATATGTACGGTAAAGCGTGCATAAGCACTGATACTCCGACAATACTCGGTAATTGTCCAAAGACATGTAGTGTCTCAGCGAAGGAGGTGCTGACCACAGCAAAAAGAGATGCATATCCAGCGATCTTCTCATTGTCAGTCAAGAGTAGGGCATAGCGATAGACTCCAGTGGTGAATAGTATGACCCCAATAAAGGCAACGCTGTATAAACCGAACTTCAATCCTCCTAGTAAGGATAATAAAGCAATGGATTGATGCACTAGCGGAGGATAACCCATTACCGTGAATCCAGTATACCACTTGGGATTCCAGGGCTCAAACCATGACTTGGCGTAGTGATCTCCGAAGAAGAGATGGATTAAGGCATCATATGTCTTTTCCAAAGTGAAGAATATCGCAGTGCCATGGATTATTAGACCCAGCAGGATCGCTACGATTAGGTAGCGATTCACAGTGCTCTTGACGATATTATGCTTTGTCATCTTTTCTCCGAGTTAACTCGGTATTATACTATAAAGGTGACTAAAATCTATTGTAAAAGAACCATAGATAAGCCTGTGGGAAAGTATGCTTCGATGAATGACCATTTAGTATCGTCCACTGGTAAATCAGTCCCTTAAAAGGGCATTCAACGAACCTTAAAAGCTGCTCGCCGTAGCACTTCCGTCCCTTAACGAACTCTCAAAATTTCAAGTACATATGGAAATAGTTTTGGATCGTAATTAAACGTGAAACCCAGACAATCTAAAACAAACTTATTATGAAAACCATCCAGAAAACAGCGATTATAATTCCTTGCTATAACGAAGCAAATAGACTTGACCGTCAAGCTTTCATAGATTTCATTCAGGATCATCCGGACTATTTACTATGTTTTGTAAATGACGGAAGTTCAGATGATACGATATCAGTCCTGTACGAGATTAAGGATGCTCAGGATGATCAGATTCATGTACTGGATATGCCTCGAAATAGCGGTAAGGCAGCCGCAGTTAGAGCAGGCGCTCTGTATCTTTCGGAATCTACTGAGGCGAGTTATATTGGTTTCATAGATGCAGACCTTTCGACGGACTTTGAAGACTTCAAAGCCATAACCGAAAAACTATATTCAGACGAGAAGCTTGATGTAGTATATGGTTCGAGAAACAAATGCGAGGGTAGTAATATTGATAGGGATTTCTTCAGATCTATTCTATCAAATATTGTAAAAGCATTTATCTATCTCATCTTAAGATTGCCAATCGAGGATACACAATGTGGAGCTAAAGTCTTTAGAAAGAGTATTATAGGGACTGCATTCGGAATGCCATTCCAGACTAAATGGCTATTTGATGTCGAGATATTTATCCGTCTTAAGAGGTATTACAGCCCTGACAATGTGATGAATCATATCTATGAGCAACCATTAGTCAGATGGGTGCACGTTGATGATTCTCGATTAGGCGCTAAAGATGCCATTCAGATCCCAATGAAGCTCATGATGATCTGGTACAAGTATAACCTTACAAGTCAACTAACTAAGGCTGCATAACTACACTAATTCTTTTGAGCCTGCTCAAGTTCGAATGCGGGGTCTTCCTCGGGATAAGTATACTGATTGCCCTTTCGTCCAAATACCGATAGCCTTAGATATCGTTTAGGATTCAACCTCATATCTTGGAGGAGTAGAGACAGATTTTTAGTTGTATTGTCAAGGTTGTCATAGACTCCTGGATCATTCAAGAGCTTGGCAATTGAGCCATCTCCGCTCTCCGCTGATTTTAATAGATCATCAAGGCGATCAAATGAACTACTTGCCCGAACAACAGTAGAGTCCAAGCTTAGCAACAGATTATTGGTGTTGTCAAATGTTTCAGAGGTTTTACCCAATGCACTTCCCAAGTCGGCATCCACGACCTGCTGTGATAGCGAAGCCATATTGCTGATCATAAGTTCGAGGTCATCATTAGTATTTGCGAGAGATCCGGTTACTATCGCCATATTCTGGATGGTCTGATTGAGACTCTCATATGATTCACTCATGACACGATTCATAGAATAGGTCATTCGATTCATGTTCTCGAGGGTGCCTTCGAGATTAGTGAGACTATTACTCACTACATTGTCGGCATTTGGATCGGATAGTTTCATTAAGACAGAATCGAGAATTGGAGAAGTTTCTT
>CAZJTO010000031.1:0-16188 GCA_964548935.1 uncultured Saprospiraceae bacterium | reverse complement strand
GATGACGGGTCTCATTTTAGTGGATCGTGCCAATAGTGATAGTCGACAATCGGCACTAAAAAAGATAGAAGAGCTGCTTGCATCAGGAAAGAGCGTGTTAGTGTATGCCGAGGGCACAACAACGGTAGAACGAAAAACAGGACAATTTAAGATTGGAACATTTAAGGCTGCAGCGACTTTAGGAGTGCCAGTGGTTCCTATTGCCATTGAATATCGGGACTCTAAAGACTACTGGCTTGCAGATAAACTCAGCGTACAAATGATTGGCCAGGTCGGTACAGGTCCGACTCACACTAAGCTTCACATTGGCAAGGCCATATCTGATGACGACCCACAAGGCTTGCTCAACCGAACCCAAACCTGGATAGATGCGTCTTTAGCGGACATGCAAAAAGACTGGAGTCGAGTATTTTAACCTTAAGCGAATGCTTCTTCTACTATAGCCTTTTGCTGTTGGTCATGCACCTTCTTGAAACCCGTTGCCGGTGAAGCGCTAACCTTGCGACCCACAAACTCGATGCTTGGGTCTCTCCAGAAGCTCAATAAAAACTGCCACGCACCCATGTTGAGCGGCTCCTCTTGAACCCATCGGATTTTAGCTTTCTTATATTTCTTAAATATCGCTTCAACTTGCTCTTTAGGGTAAGGATACAACTGCTCTAATCTGATGATCGCTGTATCTGTACGTTTATCCGTTCTTTGCTTAGCAAGTAGGTCATAATATACTTTGCCTGTACAGAGTAGTAGGGTCTTTACTTTCTTAGGGTCAGCTATAGGATCGTCATAGACCTCTTGAAACTTGTTATTAGTCTGCAAGTCTTTCATATCGGAGACGCACTCCGGATGTCTAAACAGAGACTTGGGTGACATGACGATGAGAGGTTTTCTAAAATCCCTCTTTAGCTGTCTGCGTATCGCATGAAAGAAGTTCGCCGGCTTAGTAATGTTAGCAACTGTGATATTATACTCTGCACCGGCTTGTAAGAATCGCTCTAAGCGTGCTGAGCTATGTTCTGGTCCCTGCCCTTCATATCCATGAGGTAATAGCATAATGAGGCCACTCATACGCTGCCACTTACTCTCACCTGCTGTGATAAACTGATCGACCATAGTCTGGGCTCCATTGTAGAAATCTCCAAACTGAGCCTCCCAAACAACTAGAGCATTTGGCGTTGCCAAGGAGTATCCATACTCGAATCCGAGTACACCAAACTCAGAAAGCAACGAGTTATATATCTGAAACTGTCCTTCTTTATCAGCTAGACCTTCAAGTCTATTGTAAGGCTTATAAGTCTCCGCATCAAAGAACACCGCATGCCTATGTGAAAAGGTGCCTCGCTTGACATCCTGCCCACTAATTCTTATAGGAGTCTGCTCCAGTAAGATAGATCCATAAGCAATTAATTCTGCCATCGCCCAATCTACCTGCTTCTTATCAATAAATTTCTGTTTTCCTTTTTGTAGCCTGGCTATTTTGCTCAAAGGATTAAAATCATCCTTGAGCGTCATCAAGTGGTTGATTATTTTGTCAACCTTAGCCTTGCTTATGCCAGTCTTAGGTGATGTCAAGAAGTCTGACGAATCGGTAGTCTTCTTCAATTTGCGCCACTCTTGCTCAGGCTCCTGATATTTATAGGGTAGTGGCTTCTGTTTTACTTCATTCAGTCGTTCTTGGAGATCATTCCAAAAAGTCTGTTCCATTCCCTCAGCCATACTTTTCTCAACATCTCCTGCCGCTAATAGCTTAGTAACATATAACTCTCGCGGATCCTTGTGACTATTGATGAATTTATACATCTCCGGCTGCGTGAATTTTGGATCATCACCTTCGTTGTGACCATGGCGACGATAGCATACCATATCGATGAATACATCATTGTTGAATTTTTGACGGTATGCAGTAGCTAATTCCACAGCGTATACTAATGCCTCTGGGTCATCACCATTGACATGAAATACGGGTGCTTGCACTAAGCTTGCGACTCCAGTGCAATAAGTTGAGGATCTTGCATCATCGAGGTCTGTAGTAAATCCTACTTGATTGTTTATGACCATGTGTATGGTCCCACCAGTATAATACCCTTCGAGCTGACTCATCTGGACTGTCTCATATACGATGCCTTGACCAGCTACGGCCGCATCACCATGGATGAGGATAGGGAGTATGGAATCATAATCACTATCATACAACAAATCAGCCTTAGCTCGCGCAAAACCCTGTACCACTGTATTTACAGCCTCGAGGTGAGACGGGTTGGGTACAAGCTTAAGATGTACTTCCTTGCCACTGTCTGTCTTGACTATAGAGCTAAAACCTAAGTGATACTTGACATCACCATCGCCAAAGCTTAGTTCTGGCACCGCATTGCCTTCAAACTCGTTAAAGATATGCTCATAGGTCTTACCCATGATATTAGCCAATACATTGAGACGTCCTCTATGGGCCATACCAATGATAACTTCTTTGACTCCATTATCAGCACCCGTGGTTATCACTGCATCAAGCCCTGCAATTATGGATTCTCCTCCTTCTAGAGAGAAGCGCTTTTGGCCAACATACTTCTTATTAAGGAAGCTTTCAAATCCCACCGCTCCATTGAGTTTATGAAGTATTCTCTTCTTCTTTTCTATACTCAGACCATATGAGCTATCAAGGGGCCGGCTTTCTATTTGATTTCTAAGCCACATACGCTTATTGCGATCCTCAATATGACTATACTCAAATCCAATATTGCCAGTATAAATCTTGTGGAGTTTGGCGATAACGTCCTTTAGAGTAGCATTTTTTAGTCCTATTTCTTCTCCCGCAGCAAAGGTCTTGTCGAGGTCCTGTTCGGATAGTTTATAATCTGTTAAGTCCAGATGAGGTCTATGGTCTCGACGTTCCATTATCGGATTAGTCGTAGACAGTAAGTGCCCTCTGTCTCTAAATCCATGAATAATGGACATCACACCAAACTCTTTAGATAAGTCGCCGCTTACGGCTCCACTTGCTCCATTTGACTGGTTAGTAAGTCCATTGGTAGAACCAAACTCAAAGCCTTGGAAGAATGATCTCCATCCATCTTCGACAGAAGCTGGATCGGTTAGATACTTTTGGTACATGGTATCTATGAAAGTGGGATGCGCATTAAAAACGTAAGAATAATCTGACATCAGTTGTGTATTATCTGAACTCATACAAATATGCTCCAAATTATTATCTCTTAGTAGACTTGTAGAATATAATTATGTCATTTTATCTTTAGCGCGAATCTACACGAAGAATCGCTGCATGAACCATTACTTTCTTCTCTATAGCCTTATCATTTACGTAGGCATACTGATATCCTTATTTCTCATCAAGAAGTATCTAAGAATACAATATGATCGTAGAACTATGATGGCCAGCACAGTCGCCATCTTGTGGATCGCTTTCACCACTTTTTTTATTAGTTCTGAACCATTTCTGACTTTCAAGGAGGGAGATAATATTGTCAAGTCTGCAACACTGTTAATCGTGGTCCTTGGGGTTAATGCGTTGGTTCAGTTTATACTTTGGATCAGTTATGTTATGATCAGCTCAAGGAATATCCTAAAGCTGCCTCGCTTCATACTGAATATTCTTGCCATTATAGTGGTGTTCATTGCTCTGTTGATCGGGGTCAAAATAATATTCGATCAAGAGCTCAATGGGTTGTTAGTATCTTCTACTCTTGTTTCGGCAGTCATAGGTTTAGCCTTGCAAGGCACATTGAGTAATTTATTCGCTGGCTTTGCCCTACAGATAGAGTCTCCGTTTAATATTGATGACTGGGTCAATTTAGGAGGGCATGAAGGGAAGGTGGTTAGTCAAAACTGGCGCTCAATCACCTTATTAACCAGAGAAAATCATCGCGTATCGCTCACAAATACATTTGTAGCAGAAGATAAGGTGGTCAACTATTCCAAGCCAACGAGGAGGCAGGTGCACAATTTTTATATTACTCTTGATTACTCGCATCCTCCTAATAAAGTGAAGAACATATTGAGGGAGTTAATGAATGAAATCGAAGAGGTCGATTTAGATCCTACTATGGGTGCCTTTGTAGTTGATTATTTAGATAGTGGTATTAAGTATTGCATGAAGTATTGGCTACATGATTACGGAGATATTATAGCCATTCAAGATGTGGTCCTCACCCGACTGTGGTATAAATTGGATCGACATCATATCAAGATTCCATACCCGATCACGGAGGTACAACATGTACAATTGACGGCCATCGGCGGCGAAGCCGACTCACTTGACCAAAATGATGTCCTATCAATTGTGAGCAAGCTCGATTGGTTGAAAGGCATGCAGCCTGACAATATAGCCAAGCTTGTATCTAATGGAACCGTATTGCGATACACCAAGGACGACCTTATTGTAAGGCAAGACGACAAGGGAGACTCAATGTTTGTCGTCATCGACGGAAGTGTTAGAGTGTTGTTGCGTACTGATCATCGGAGAGAAACTTATCTTGCCGATAAGGTGACAGGCGAATTTTTTGGTGAAATGAGTCTACTGACTGGTGAGCTTCGCTCAGCCTCAATCAGGGCTAATGAGGATAGTCTTGTGTTAAAGATTGATCAAGCCTCATTCAGTAGTTTGATAGCCACAGACGATGAGGTCTTGTCAGAATTTGTTGAGGTCTTGTCAAAGTCTAAAAATGGAATAGCTGAGGCTATCGAAAATACTAAATCGTCTGGTGGAGTATCTGAAGAAGTAGCGATTAAGGTTGTCCTGAAAAAGGTCTGGAACTATTTAAAAAATCCTACCTAGGTATCTTTTCCCGCTGTTCTGCCTCAAGGCGTTCTAAGTGATTTATTTTGATTGGAGATCTATGCTCCTTGGCATATTCGGTGTGATAGCAATGCCCTTTTAAAAATCCGATTTGAATATTGTCAAAATTCTCTTCGAGATTTGGGAACCTCCTATAGTTGATCCATTCTTGTTTGAGAGTAGTTCCAATCTCCTTAAAGTCATCTCGACCAAGATAATCCAAATCAGCATCGCATAATAAGGCGCAATGAAAGTTTGAAGGATTTTGTGGAATTTTAGTAGAAAGAATCATTTCAGTTACTTTTTTGATTTGACTCTTTGAATGTCCATCGCCCTTCATCAGCGCTGCTGTTATTTCAGCACTAATTTCTTCATGGTGATCATAACTTTTGGTGAAACCAGTATCATGTCCTACTGCGGCAAGTTCTAACAACTGCGCATCAGTCTTATCTAGGCCATAGTGATCTATATAGAATAAGCATACACGGTGAACATCTTGGGTATGGTGCAGGCCATGATAGCTTAAATCTGGAGAAAGTTCATTCTCGAGCAGATGATACAGTTTTTTTATGGTATTCTTATAACTCATATCTATACTTGCTAGTATAGTTTAATCCTTATGTAGGGTTCATAAATAATGCCAAAAAGATAATAGAAAGACTTTGAACAAGAAAACTTACGATAAACATAGTTTGATTATTGAATGTCAACTATAATTTTTCAATTTAAACTGGGTACAGAACTAATCGTATCTACATAATACATTTCCAAGTTCTTCATGTTTTTTACATCTAAACTGCCTCTTGAGTGGCATGAAAACTCTTCTTTAATAAGTTCATAAGTTGATTGACTGATATTGATTCGCTGTGCTTCTGATTTGCTTTCCATACGAGCGGCAACATTGACAGTGTCACCCCAGATGTCATAAGCAAACTTCTTGATGCCGACTACTCCTGCAATGATTGGCCCTGTATGAATACCTATCCGTGCGTCAAATCTTATTAATCCTTCAGCTTCTCTTCTGGTATTCCACTCTTCGAGAAAAGCCACCATTTCTATAGCTGCTTTAACGGCATCTGTAGCGTGAGACTTATTTGTTATCGGAACTCCTGCAGCACACATATATGAGTCTCCAATCGTCTTGATTTTTTCAACGTTATGTATCGAAATAATTTCATCAAATGCCTTGAAGCATTCATCTAATGCCGCAATTAAGTCTTCAGGGGTGAGCATCTGGGAGATCCTGCTGAAATTTATGAAATCAGTGAAACAGACGGTGCACTCCTCAAACTTTCGCGTTTGGACCTTAGAATTAGCTTTAAGTTCTGTAGCAATATCTTTAGGCAGAATATTGAGTAATAGCTTCTCAGATCTTTCTTTTTCTTCTTCGATCTCTTTGTTCTTCTTTTCTAACTTGTTATTAGACTTTTTAACCAGAACCGAAAGCCAACTAGCGATGCCCCCTATTAGGAGTCCAGCTATTGCTAAGATGATATAAAGGCGTTGTTGAGACGATTTAAGTTTTAGTTGTGATTCCTGCAATAGGAGCGTAGAGTTTGTCAAATTGAGTTCTGCCTCTTGTCTGTTAATTAGGTTTTCTTGACTTAACAGATTCATCGAATCCAATTCGCTTATAAATCTCAGGGAGTCGATCATTCGTTTGTTGAATTCAAGCAGGGCTTCTTTTTGAGCCTGATCGGCGTTCATCTCGTTGATCATTCGTGTACGCCTGTTTAGTTGTTTTTCATTGTTGCGCACAGTTTCGGACAATTTCAATTGTAGTCCCTCTAGTCTTTGTCTTTCGTATTTGAGCTTTTCTATCTCCTCAAAAGCTTCTTCTTTATTAAGTTTCAAAATATCATCACGCCTATTTTGCTCAGAGGATACTATTTTATCGCCATTCCGTTCTGATATATATTGATCTATATCATGACGCATAGCGACAAGATCATTTTTGTACTTTCCAGATATTTCATCCATTGTAGATTTTAGGATCATGTCCACCTGATCCACTATAACATCAGGGGGGTCTAACTTGGAGATCTCTCTCAAACTTTCTACTAAGTCCTTAGCGTATTTATCGTTGAGCGGGAAGTAATCAGCAATTAGTTCTGCACGATGTGCCAAAACAACTATATGTACTGACTGACCCATGGAGCGAGCTTTTCTAGTTGTTTTTTTTAGTAGGTCATATGATTCGTCGAATTTTTTCTGAAGGGCTAGTTCTTCGGCATATTTGCTGGCTACAGAAATATATTGAGGACCATCCAGCTTTTTTAGCTCATTTTTCATGTCGGACCATGATTGTTGACCATGCAACAGAGAGCAGGAGAGACACAGGTATATAGTGAGAAGTAAGCACTTCTGGAGTGCAGGGTAAGTTTCTTTCATCTTTGGTTGATCTTGCTTGTAACAGACAGCGAGGCGTAACATTATTCTATCTCATGACAGAATATGTTTCACTTATACTATCGTTACAATTATACATAGATTTTTTAGGAGAGATACTATCGGTTTCCAATAATGTAGCGCCCTGTAGGAATAAGTGCCAGAAATCCCCAAAAATAGGTAGCTGAGTGGACCTTATATGATCTAAATCAACTCAAATACTACTCTGCTATCTTTTACTTTACCGCCGTCGACCATATTGACGTCTACTATAGTGTCAGCCTTACTGAGAAGTTTTCGACAACGTGCACTGAGATGAGCAAGCTGCACTGTTTTTCCTTCTGCTTTATATCGTTGTGTGATTTTGTTAAGGGCTTCTATGCCAGACATGTCTGCCACTCTACTCTCATAGAAGTCTATGACAACTTCATCAGGATCATTGTGGACATCAAACTTATCATTGAATGCGGTGACAGAGCCGAAGAAGAGCGGTCCATATATCTCATAGTGTTTTACTCCGGATACGTCTATGTGCTTGCGTGCTCGGATTCTCTTGGCATTTTCCCAAGAGAATGAAAGTGCTGATATGATTACTCCGATCAAGACTGCTAGGGCAAGGTTGTGTAGGAATACCGTGATTAACGATACTAACACCATCACCACCACATCATGTGTAGGCATTTTGCCAAAGGCCTTAAGGCTCGACCACTCAAAAGTGCCGATTGCAACCATAATCATTAAGCCTGTCAAGGCTGCCATCGGTAATTGCTCGATAATAGGTGCTCCAAACATGATGAAGATGAGCAACATAATTGATGCAACTATTCCTGATAATCGCTCGCGAGCTCCTGCGGAAATATTAATTAAAGATTGTCCAATCATGGCGCATCCACCCATACCTGAGAATAATCCAGTAACAAAATTAGCTACACCTTGAGCTATGCATTCTCTGTTGCCGTCTCCTCGAGTTTCTGTAATCTCGTCGATCAGGTTGAGCGTCAATAAGCTCTCAATAAGGCCTACGCTGGCAACAATCACCGAATACGGTAGGATAACCATAAAAGCTTCCCAAGTAAGCGGTATTTCGGGAATGTGGAATGGTGGGAAGCCTCCATTTATTGAGGCGATGTCTCCTACGGTCTTTGTATTTACTCCAAAGCCAATTACGATAGCCGAAATCACAAGAATTGCCGTCAGTGACGCTGGTACCGCTTTGGTGATTTTGGGCAATCCCCATATAATGAACATAGTCAGTGCTACTAATCCCAACATCATATAAAGTGTGCCGCCTGTCATCCATGTTAAGCCTGCGGCACCAATTACTTTAAATTGATCCAGTTGCGCTAGGAATATTACTATGGCGAGCCCATTGACAAATCCAAACATCACTGGGTGCGGCACGAGCCGAATAAACTTCCCCAATTTAAAGATCCCAGCCAGGAATTGGATGACTCCAGCCAATACTACTGTTGCAAAGATGTACTCTACCCCATGGCTCTTAGCTAAAGCAACTATTACTACGGCGACTGCGCCGGTAGCTCCTGAAATCATGCCTGGTCGTCCTCCTAGGATGGAGGTGATCAAACCGATGCTAAATGCTGCGTAGAGCCCAGTAAGTGGAGATAATCCTGCAATGAGAGCGAATGCTATAGCCTCTGGAACCAAAGCTAATGCTACAGTTAAGCCGGAAAGGATCTCATTTTTATAGTCAACCGCAACACCGGAACCGGAGAGTCTAAATATCGATTTCATGGGATAAAATTAGACTTCAAAGATACGGCTTATAGAATTAAATTTGCCGAACAATGAATATAGCGAACATGAAAGAAATTATATTCTATTATAAAGATATAAACAAGAATAATATACTGATATAGGTCGCTGATGTATTAGAATAATTCTTTATGTGATATAAAGTGGAGTTCGCGCATTTTCGGAAGTTTAAGCTCAATCGTAAGAAAGGTGATTCGTTTCAAAAGTGGCAATTCAGCTACATGATTGCACAGAATAAGCAAGTTAAGAGGATATTCTACTGCATTGCAATAGATGCACGTATTTAAAAGTCAAATTTGGATTAGGAATTGGAAAGAAAAATTAGGTTCCATCAGGACTAAATGAAAAAAAGGAAGCTCAAACTAATGAACTTCCTTCGTGACCGGTCTGGGGCTCGAACCCAGGACCCACGCCTTAAAAGGGCGTTGCTCTACCAACTGAGCTAACCGGTCCTTGCCGCTTATATAACGGGAGCGCAAAGGTATCTGTTTCTAATTGAATTATTCAAATACAATTGTAGATATTTTTTGCTTTTCTTTTTTCCGTCTAAGGAGCAGGGTTGGGAATAGATTTATGTACAGCATTGATCTCCTCAATACACTCCTTAGATAACTTGTGATTGATCGATCCAATATTCTCCTTTAGTTGATCCATCTTGGTAGCGCCGATGATGTTGGCCGTGACAAATTCTTGCTGATTGATCCAAGCTAAGCTCATCTGTGCTGGGCTCATACCGTACTTCTCGGCAATATCGATATACTGCTGAGTGGCTGAGTGACATTGCTCTGTGCTATATCTATCCATCGTTTTAAACTTGTTGATTCTATCTCGAGGGACATCTAGGTTTTTGTGATATTTGCCACTTAACATCCCAAATGCCATCGGACTATAGGCTATCAATCCGGCCTTCTCGCGAATGGACATTTCAGACATTCCTGTTTCATAGGTCCTGTTCAATAGGTTATAAGGATTTTGTACAGTCATGACCCTCGGTAGCCCATGAACCGCATGTAGCTTTAGATACTCCATAAACCCCCAAGGTGTTTCATTCGAGATACCTATATATCTGATTTTGCCAGCAGCCACTTGCTCTTGTAAACCCTGGAGGATGGTCAAAAAGTTGTTTTCCCAGCGATCTTTTTTATGATATCCTCTGACACCAAAGAAGTTAGTCTTGCGAGCAGGCCAGTGTATCTGATACAGATCTATATAATCAGTCTGCAACCTCGTAAGGCTCATATCAACTGCTTCAGCAATGGATTGCTTGGTGTAATCTGGTGTCTCTCTTATGTGAGCTGTGTAGGGACCAGGGCCTGCAATCTTAGTAGCGATAACCAGATCGTCTCTCTTTCCTCTCTTTTTAAGCCAGGTGCCAATGTGTGCCTCGGTACGTCCAGATGTCTCTCCACGAGCAGGAACAGGATACAATTCTGCGGTATCTATGAAATTTACGCCCTGAGATACAGCATAATCTAACTGCTCGTGGGCTTCAGCTTCAGTATTCTGTTCGCCATAGGTCATAGTACCTAGGCAGATCACACTTACATTTATATCCGTAACCCCTAATTTTCTATATTCCATGTCGGTCTATTTTTTCTAAAAGAATCGCAAATAAGGAATTATGCATCAATGTGCCAACGAAAATGTAAACTATCACATCACAATTGACTTCTACGTCGTTTAGTTACTGATCATAACGATCTTCTCCATGAAAAAACTTTTAACTGCAATTCTAATATTCTCATTTCTAGCCATATCTCTTCAGGCTCAAGATAGTGATAGACCTAAGATCGGTCTGGTATTAAGTGGTGGAGGTGCACACGGGTTAGCACATATCGGCGTATTGAGATACCTGGAAGACAAGGGAATTCCTATTGACTATATTACTGGGACCAGTATGGGTGCGGTCGTAGGTGGGCTATATGCTATGGGATATGATAGCCATGAAATCGAACGTATTGCTAAAGCAGTGGATTGGGATGATGTACTATCTAACTATATCAAACTTAGTGAGGTTGCACCATCTGAAAAAGATGTTCACAACAGATTTGCACTAAACTTTATAGTCAAAGACGGCGAGATTAATCTACCACAGGGATTCATAAATACTCAAAAACTTGATCTTTTAATCAGTCGATTATATTCCCCGGCAGACCACCTTGATCATTTTGATGATTTGAAAATACCCTTCAGATGTATGGCTATAGATATAGAAACTGGGGATATAAAAGCATTTGATCGTGGCAACTTGAGCCAGGCTATAAGAGCCAGTATGGCGATACCTAGTGTTTTTCCGCCTATTGAGATTGATGGCCGGTTGTATGTTGATGGGGGGCTTATCAGGAACTTGCCTGCTCAGGAAAATCTGGCCTTAGGTGCGGATATTCTGATCGGAGTCTATGTCGGTGGTGTGCTGGAAGCTAAAGAAGAAATCCAATCCTTGTTTGATGTGCTATCACAATCAGCATTCATGATGGGCATCCTTGATAGCAAAGAACAAGAACAACTATTAGATATATTAATAGAACCAGATGTACATGATGATGGCACCTTTGCATTTAAGGAGGTAGATTTATTCTATCACAAGGGGTATCAGGCAGCAAGTTTACATGAGGAATCGCTTGATCAGGTGAAGAGTCAACTTTCGGGATATGAAGCTGAGAAGATGACGAGTTTCAATCCACCAGAAGCGCTGAGACTATCTAAGATTAATTTTCCCAATACGCCTGAGCCATTTGACGATTTTGCACGATTCAAATTTGGTAAAAACCGACCATCGACCCTTGAGTATGAGGCGATTGAGAGCTCAATTAATAAGGTATATGGATCCAAACATTTTGAGAATGTTTCCTATATGATTGACACGGACGAGTCTGGTAGGCGAAATATGTCAATCATTGCTGTACCCAAAGACAAAATTGACTTATTCGCCAATCTGAACTATTATCCTACTACTGGTGCCGGTCTCATCCTGCATGCAGATATCAGAAATAAGATTTCTCAGCCTTCAGTGGTCAGCGCTACTATCAGGCTGTCTGATAGGCTGGCGGGATCACTGGATTATAAGTATAGATTAGGGCTTAAAAAAGATTTTATACTGAGGTTTGACTCCGATATTAATAGGCAGACTTTCTTTGCATTTAGAGGAGATACGCTACTCAAGGATTACACGTCCACAGGATGGGATATTAATACGGGTGTGGCACGGGAGCCTAACAACCAATATTGGTATGGGTTAAATGTTGGTTTCAGAGGGGATCGACTTGGGCTTAATCGCCTTAGTGATGGGCTTCAATCCTACAATAGAAGTAATGGCGAAATAAGTGCATTTTTTGAGTTCAACACACTAGATCAGCCTGACTTTGCCAGTGAAGGACTGTTGTTTGATTTTTCGATACGTCATCAAATAGAGCTAAACACCTCCGTGGATTTTAGTTTAATGCCTGAGGAGTTGATTCCAGAAGAGCGAGATTACACGCTGGCCGCGGTTCGATTTAGAGCTATTGCGAGCCCTACAACTTTTTTGACAGCTTCAATATCAGGGACCCTGGGGTGGAAGAGTTCTGATTCATTTTTGGATAATTTCAGGGTAGGTGGGATTGAAGAGCGAGATCCTCTCAGCATACCATTCACAGGACTGAGTACGGATCAGTTTCATTTCTCTGAGTTGCTCCATAGTAGACTGGACTTGCGAGCGCAGTTGTTGAATGATGTATACCTCAGCATTCTAGCTGATTATATCAATGGAGATCGAGCTTTTCAGTTTGCTGATGATATAGGAGAGGACCAACAACTTTCTTTTTGGGGGTATGGAGCAAAGCTGTCTTATGATAGTCCGTTGGGACCGATCAGTGTGTCGCATGGCAGAAACACCTTCACGGATAGCTGGGAGACTAATTTCACGCTTGGCTATACCTTCTTTTAAGGCCGAGATGGTCAAACTACCCAATGGGTCAAAAGTATCATTGATTAATGGTAAACTTCAATTGTTCAAATGAGTGATTTCTGACCTGATTCTATATAATTGATTAAAGTTTAAAGGAGAGACTGTGTTTCCTATTCAACTAAAGAAATGTAGAAGAAGTCTTGATCAGTCAATTCATAGCTTAGCTAATCTTTACTAAATTTTTAACTCATCAATCCTTAATCGCATAATGTGTATCTGCCATGTACTGATAGGTTGCAATCGATGTGAGAAACTCCACGGGAGTCGCACCTTCTCGGAGTGTTTTGGAGCTGTAAAGGAAGAATTGCTTGATGTCTTCTACATCTTTAGCTGATAGCCGTTCTCCAAAATTGGGCATGCCTCGCTCCGCTAATAGTCCCCCTGTCAGGATGTCTTCATAATTGTTGAATACTGCATCGGATGATCTAGTCAAGTCGGGCAGAGCACCACCCCCAGCTCCAAACTGATCCCCATGGCAGGCGACACAGTGCTCCACATATAGCGTTACACCATGTCCGATATCGATAGGACTGCCAGTTGGTTCGAGTTGAGTCAGCTGTGCTATTTCGGTTTGCGGATAGTCAGGGTAAGCGGCATCACCTCCAAGCTTAAAGGTATACAGCTTGGCAGGATGTACTCGTTCTGTATATTTACGAGACAGTCCAATGATCCCTCCCCATCCAACTGGTATGGTAACATACTGTTCGCCATCGACCATATAAGTTACCGGAGGCGCAATGATCCCTGTCTTGAGATCTGTCTCCCACAGTATAGAACCATTCGAATCATCGTAGGCACGGAATTTTCCAGTTGCCTCGCCTTGCATCACTAATCCACCAGCAGTAGAAGTAACGCCACCATTCCAGTGCGTTAGTGGCATCTCTTGTGCCCACATTTCTTTTTGGGCGACTGGATCCCAGGCGATGAGTCTCCCTGTAGGCACCAATGGGCTGGGCATATCAGCGTCTGCGACGAGTGGCCGATAGAGCTGATGGGAGAACGATACATTCCAACCACTACCTGACGCCGCACCACCATCAGTTTCGTTATGAGCAAATTTTTCGTTTTTTGTGTAAATCACACTTGAGTAATGAGAGGGTATATATACATAGCCCGTGTTGTGACTCATGGTCATCGGCTGCCAGTTATGCCCCCCATATGCTCCGGGTGCTATGGCATAATTTTGACCATCCCGGTAGCGAGCATTTGCAGCTTCAATAGGTCGCCCCTCTGGAGACATGCCCGTTGCCCAGTTGAGTGGGGTAAATGGTTTTGCAGATATGAAGCTGCCATCTGTTCGGTCGATCACATAGAAGAATCCATTTTTTGGGGCCTGCATGACAACCTTGCGGTCAGTACCCTCAATATTGAGATCTGCAAGGATCATTGGCTGTGTAGAGGTATAGTCCCAAGTATCTCCCGGAGTGGTCTGATAGTGCCACTTGTAACTACCGTTGTCGGCATCAAGTGCTACTATACTGCAGAGATACAAGTTATCCCCACCTTCGGGACTACGGATATCTTGATCCCATGGAGAACCATTGCCCACTCCGATGATCACTTGATTAAACTCTCGGTCGTATACGATGGCGTCCCATACGGTGCCGCCTCCACCAAGCTTCCACCATTCACCATTCCAAGTTTTAGCAGCTTCTTCAAGGATGGGATTTTCAAAATCTTTGGAGGGATCTCCTGGCACTGTATAAAACCTCCAAGATTGCTTGCCGCTTTCTGCATCATAAGCCGTAACAAAACCTCGTGCGTTATATTCAGCGCCTCCATTGCCGATCAGCACGTTGCCCTTGACTATCCTAGGCGCTCCAGTGATGGTATAGTTCTGTCCTTCTGGTACGGTCATGATCTCCCAATTTAAGGAGCCATCGGCGGCATCCAGAGATATAAGCCTGCCGTCAATTACACCTACGAATACGTCACCTTTATATAGAGCTACACCACGATTGACTACATCACAGCACGCTTTTTCGCCCATATTGGGGTCTACCTCTGGATCATAGGTCCATAACATTGTACCTGTACGGGCATCTACAGCATAGACTATGCTCCAGGGTCCTGTCAGATACATGATGCCGTCCACTACTATAGGCGTTGCTTCTACACCACGCATGACTCCGAGGTCGAGTGACCAGGCAAGACCCAAGTCGGTAACATTGGATTTATTGATCTGATCCAGTGGGCTATATCGTGCCTCGTTATAGTCTAAGCCATAGCTGAGCCAATCTCCTCCTTGGGCACTTGTAGCAATGGCTTTTTCATCTACGGCTCCAGTTACATCAGAGATATGTTCTGTCGATCCGTGTTCATGGGTGTGCTCCTGGCAACTAATTATCAATAGCAGAGCTATGCCTAAAATGAGCGTAGATAGTTTCATGTCTTGTTTGTTTCTATTGCCAAAGTACAAACAAATATTTGGTGCATAGAGCTGTAGTGTATTGGGTATATTGTTGATCACATACTTCGTAAAATATTGATCCGATATCTGAATTATAGAGGCAATCAAGAGAACTGGTATAATAATTGTACATATTAAATAAAATTATAATATGAAAACTGCATTATTTCTATCCATGACGTTACTGCTTGTCATTGGAGCTTGTAAGAGCCCACAAGTATTATACAATGGTAATGTAGGCGATTGGGAGATGTCTGGAGATGCAGAATGGAGTCTTAGTGCGACAGAGATAGTTGGAGAGTCATCAGGAGAAATGGGATTTATAAAAACTCTCAAGGCCTATGATAATTTTGAATTGACTCTTGAGTTCTTGCCAGATGCATCGATCAACTCGGGTGTATTTATCAAGTGTCAATCTGAGGAAACGAATCCTGACAACTGCTACGAGATCAATATCTGGGATAGTAATCCCAAAACACAAAATAGATCTGGGTCTATAGTAAGGAGAGTGCCTGCCAGTCACGAGGTCATCACGATCAACAAATGGAATACGATGTCAGTCAAAAGCAAGAATGGCAGAATCACAGCAAAAGTAAATGGTCAGAAAACCGCCACACTCAAAGGTGACGACTGGCCAGCTGGTTATCTTGCTTTTCAAGCAGGAGAAGGAGGAACCATTAGATTTAAAAATATCAATATCAAGGAACTATAAGAATTACTGCATTCATAATTCCCAGAAGAAAAAGCGTACCCATCTTGGGTGCGCTTTTTCATTTTATGACTTTTCTATCTATGATAATTTCTTTAGTGGTTTTCAATATCGGCCCCTGAGCTGGAGCTCCTATCTACGTTAGTGGGGTTACCGTAGTATACGATATCTGCCGA
>CAZJTO010000030.1:0-16249 GCA_964548935.1 uncultured Saprospiraceae bacterium | reverse complement strand
CCATATTGTGTGAACACACGATTGACGGCTCTTCTGAAACCATTGACATGTGTACCTCCCTCTCTCGTATTGATATTATTGACGAACGAGTAGATGTGTTCTTTGTAGCTAGTGTTATACTGTAGCGCAACTTCGACCTCTACATTGTCCTCAGTTCCAATTACGTGAATAGGCTCACTAATGAGAGGTGGTCTATTTTGATCGAGATATTTGACAAACTCTTTAAGCCCACCTTCAGAAAAGAATCGTTCAGTTTTAAAACCATCTTCTTCTTTTACGCGCTCATCCGTTAAAGTCAGGATTAAGCCAGAGTTGAGGTATGAGAGCTCCTTCATCCGAGTGGCGAGGACATCATACTTGTACTCAGTAGTCTCTTGAAATATCTCTGAGTCTGGTGTAAACTTTATAGTAGTTCCTTTTATGTCTGTCTCACCGATCATTTTTACTTCAGTGATTGGCTTGCCATCAGAATACTCTTGCATCCAGACTTTTCCCTCTCTATGCACTTCTGCCCTGAGGTAACTCGATAAGGCATTTACACAGGAGACGCCGACACCATGTAGTCCCCCAGAAACCTTATAGGTGTTTTTATCGAACTTACCACCGGCGTGCAAGACAGTCATGACTACCTCGAGGGCAGACTTTTTCAACTTCTGGTGCATACCAACGGGTATACCACGTCCGTCATCCGTAACGCTGATTGAGTTATCAGCATGGATGATCACATCAATCTGGGTACAGTGACCTGCTAAGTGCTCATCTATACTGTTATCAACGACTTCCCACACTAGGTGATGTAGTCCTTTGGTGTCAGTACTACCGATGTACATCCCCGGCCTCTTTCTTACGGCTTCTAACCCTTCTAATGCCGTAATATCATCAGCACTATATTGCTTATTATTTTCTGCCATTTTTATGGTTTCTATCACATGATTGAAGAGTCGCGAATATACGGATTCTTACACCAGCAAATGGGGTTTAATAATACGTAAGTCATTCATTTTTAGGATGTTTTAATGATTTCGTGTGATCTATTTAGATATTTGCGAGGTTAGTTGAGCAAGGATGGAGTATGTATTAAAAAAATTGGAAGATTGGGAGCCGATTGCCGCGGATGTCATCCATAAAATTGATAGCGAAAAGAAGACTGTCATAGCCTTACAAGGAGATCTCGGAGCTGGCAAAACCACCTTCGTTAAAGTATTGATGAAAGGGCTTGGATCGGATGAACTTGTCAACAGCCCTACCTTTTCTATTGTAAACGAGTACGAATCAGATTGGGGTACAGTGTATCATATGGACCTCTACAGATTGGACACCATCGAAGAGCTGATGGACATAGGTTTTGAGGAGTACATTGCATCTGATAGCTTGTGCATCATAGAATGGCCGCAGCTCGCAACCGCTATTATTCAAGATATCTGTATTTTGATGGAGATAAGCATAACTGATGAACACGACCGTTTAGTTAAAATAAGCTAACATGCCCAGAGGAGAAAAGTATAAGTTCAGTACATTTTTCACACAAGGTCAGTACGAGACACAGGTGGAAACACTTGAGGTGGCAGGAAAAAATGAGGGTGCCTTAATTGGTGTTCTTAAGGAGGACTTCACTCTTGAAAATCGTGTTGCGCTTGTACCTAACTCTATTAGAACAATTGCCGGTTATGGGCACCGCATAGTCATAGAATCTAAGTCAGGAGAAAAAGCTAGATACTCTGATGAGGAGTACGCTTCTGCCGGCGCTAAGGTTACCAAATCCAAAAGTGAGGTACTCAAATGTGAAATCATCATCAAATCTTCTCCGCTGAGTATTGAAGAGATCAATCAATTGCACGGCGGTCAGATTGTGTTCACCATGTTACCTTTGCCTCTGATCACTAAGGAATATCTAGAGAAGCTAAAGGAGAAACGGGTTATTGCGCTTGCGTTTGATTATTTCCAAAATCAAGATGGAAGCTTCCCAGTTCTTAGGATTATGGGGGAGATGGCTGGGCGTATAGCGATACAGACGGCGTCCGAGTTGTTAAATATCTACTCTGGAGGTCGGGGAGTATTGTTAGGCGGAGTGTCTGGTGTGCCTCCTGCTAAAGTGCTCATCTTGGGTGCTGGAGTTGTTGGTCAGCATGCGACACAGACGGCGTTAGGTCTGGGTGCTTCGGTCAGGATATTTGACAATGATATCGATAAAATTATTAGGCTGCAAGATAAGATAGGACGTCAGCTTCACACCTCGTCCATTAATCCCCAATACCTAGCCTATCAGTTGACAAGTGCCGATGTCATAATAAGTGCAATGCACGGCAAAAAAGGGAGAGCTCCAGTGTTAGTTACTGAGGAGATGGTATCCAATATGAAAGAAGGAGCCGTCATCATCGATGTTAGCATTGACCAAGGTGGATGTATAGAGACCTCAAAGATGACCACCCATAAGAAACCCACATATGTAAAGCATGGTGTGATCCACTACTGTGTGCCTAATATGGCATCTAAGGTGCCCAGAACCAGTTCGCTAGCGATTAGCAATGTGATCACACCTGCGATCCTGGGACTTGCGTCTCCTACAAGATTAGTAGACCTCCTCTATGGAAACCAGGGCCTCCTCCGTGGTATTTATGCCTATGATGGACATATTACCAATCAATATTTGGCTTACAATTTTGAGCTAAAGTATACAGCTCTTGAGCTATTGCTTACTTCATCTCAATAGTTGCGTAGTGGGTAATCATGCGTTGGTAGGGTTTTTGCTGATGTAATGTTGTTAACCTAATTGTAACTTTTCTACCCGAAACAATTACGCACACTTTAGGTTAGATTATTAGTTCATGCAAAAGCTGTTATCATGCGCCACCAACCTGTAGATACATTAGGACAGAGTTTACTCTACTGGGACCAATTTTATAATGATAATTATGGTTGGCTTTTCGCTGCGCTTGCTAAAGAGCAGGGATATGAGTCCAGTGATCTCAATAATGAGATTGAAAAGCTTTTCGCCAAGCTGGTACTCCATAATCCAGAATTGATTGTAAGCGGCACTACAGCTCAGTTAAAAGCAGAACTCTCCAAGATATGTACTGGACATTTTATCTTCAACGATGAAAAAATCGAGGCATCTCAGCTCATGGGTCGCTTCTATTGTGCCAACTAAAAAAAGGAACCCTTCTTTCAAAAGGTTCCTTCATTTATATCTCTACAGATTCTATTCTAACTTAATAGCGACTGAAGTTTCATAGCCAGCCCCATATCTCCTTTTATCTTAATCTTACCACCCATCACAGCCATCATAGGGTTAAGATCACCGTTCTTAAGTTGCATTAAGGTATCAGCACTTGTAGTAATCGTACAATCGGCATCACCATTTTCTTGGCTGACTACATTTGCGTCACCTGTGCCATCGATGAACACAACATGATCATCAACTTCAAATTTAATCGTAGCACCTATTGGATCTGTATTCTTGGCTTGTTCATTCAATTGCGCTAATAAAGCAGTAGTATCCATTTCTGAATTTTTTAAGTGTGTAATTGTTGTTTATAATTAAGAAAAGGCTTCAACTGCTTTTTCTTCTTCTACTATTGTTAAAACCTCATCAGACAATAAAGTTTCAATATGACCATTGATCTTTGGCAATTCATACTTGAAGTAAAATTTCATCGTGTGAATCTGTGCGTCATAAAATTTTTGTGATTGTTTCATCTGCCCAGTTACAATCGACTGCTTAGCCTTAGCGGCCATGGTGATCCATTGCCAAGCTATGATCACAGTGCTGGTCATCTCCATGAATATCGTGGCATCAGCTAAAAAGCGCTCAAAATTGCCCTTCATGGCAAAAGGAGTCAGATGTTGCAATACTTTTTGTACTTGTCCAAGAGCTCCTTTCAACTTGTCTCCATATGGTCTGAGCTCTTCATAGGTCGCTGCCAGAGCAATGTCATTATTTATTTCTTGCATCAAGCTCATGAGAGCGGCGCCGTTTTTCATCAATACTTTACGTCCTAGTAAATCCAGGGACTGGATGCCAGTTGTTCCTTCATATATCGCAGTGATACGAATATCACGATACAACTGCTCTAATGGGAAGTCAGTTGTAAATCCATACCCACCTAATACCTGCATGCCGTTAGAGGTAGAAACTTGACCCATTTCTGATGGATAAGTCTTCGCTATCGGCGTCAGTAACTCCAGGAGATTGTGATATTTCTCTCGATCCCCTTCTTCTACCGCATAATGTGATAAGTCAAGATATTTCCCACAGAGTAATAATAGGCTGGCACAACCTTCTACGACAGACTTTTGGAGCATTAGCATTCTGCGTACATCAGGATGATTGATGATTAAAGTTTGAGCGGCATTCATGTTTTTTCCTCCAGAGCCATCGAGCTTACGTCCTTGGGGACGTTCTTTGGCATACTGTAGAGAGCTGTGATAAGCAGCGGAAGCAATAGCTGCACCTGTCAATCCAACCTCCAGTCGTGCTCCATTCATCATTTGGAACATATACTTCAGACCTCGATTGGCCTCACCGACGAGATATCCCTTACATTTTTTGTTGTCACCGAAAACAAGGTGAGTCGTAACATATCCTTTCTGACCCATTTTGTCAAACTCTCCTGCGGTATAGACATCATTGTCTTGAAGCCCATCGCTTGTCGGCAAATATTTAGGAACTATGAATAACGAAATTCCTTTTGTACCCGCTGGAGCTCCTTCCATTCGAGCTAGTACCAAGTGGATGATGTTGTCGCAGCATTGATGATCTCCTGCCGAGATAAATATTTTATGGCCTTCGATGCTATATGTCCCATCGTCACCAAGCTTAGCTGAGGTGACAATATCCGAAAGTGAACTGCCTGATTGAGGCTCAGTTAGGGCCATAGTGCCACCCCATTCACCGGACATCATCTTGGGCACATATGCGTCAAATAATTCTTTAGAAGCAAACGATCTTATGAGGCTTGCGGCACCTGCCGTCAGCCCAGGATAGCCTACTGCTGTATTATTGGCAGATGTGCTGATAAAACCCACCGCCAAGCTGGCCATATGGGGCATCTGCGAGCCACCTTCCTCATAATCGAAGTGTGGACAGATGAATCCATTTTCGCCGTACATCTTCATGACATTCCTAATCTGTGGATGACATGTGATGGTTCCATTTTCATATGTGGCACCGACACGATCCATTTCGGTGAAATAAGGGTAGAGCTCCTTATCTGCTAGCTGCTTAGTTGAATTTAGCAGCATATGTATGCCCTCAGTATCATAATCCGAAAATCGCTCTAATTGTAATACTTCTTCGATATTGTGGACTTCGTCAAGCAAAAATTTGAGATGGTTGACGCTTACATAATCCGACATGTGCTATAGGTTTTAGCTGTTTTTCTAAGCTTCTAAAATACCAGATTATAAATTGACATGCACGCCAATAAACGAAATTTAAAGCTCAAAAAATTGTCAAATAATAGCGATTTAACTAATTAGGCCTCAATGAAGTCAATGCCAAGTTTAAACTCAGGCTTTTGAGTGAGGTTAGACTGACACTCATTAAGGTGGACCCTTTGGAGCCAGAAGCTATCAACAGTTTGATATATCCTACTACCATCGTCCATCCCTGTATCGTGATGAGCATCGGATCAATGTCTGCCGTGATAGACCCATCATGCTTGCCACGATGGATTTCTTGAGCGGTAATTTTTAAGGGGATATTTTGGATGTCCTGGAGCTTGCGAAAAAATATGCTGTCAGTTAGATTTTGATTTTCAGATCTGATGTCATTCCTGATCATCGAGAAATAATCCAAGATGGCCTCAGAGTACAGATAATTGTTTTCGCAAAACTCATAGAACGAGTTAAATATAGCCATGGTAGAATCAAAGCCACTTTGCTCACGGTGGTCATTAATGACGTTATAAAAGATCTCGGTGAGGGCTTGAAAGCCCTTGTAGATTACTGCGAGGTATAGATTTTCTTTACTTTGGAAATAGCTATATAGAGTGACTTTAGTGATGCCAGCCTCATGAGCAATGTCGTCAATCTTCGCATTGTGAAATCCAAAACTTTCGAATATACGTTCCGCTGCTACTATTATGTTTTGCTCCTTTTTCTGCTTTTTAGCTATATCCATCACCGCAATTTACTACCGGCACTATGAATAAAAAAAATCCTGCTTCCAAGATATGGATGCAGGACCAAATTTATTACCCCAAAAAACCAATTATTATCAACTAAACTTCAATATTCGTGCCGAAAGTTTTAAACGAGCTTAATGGTAGATGAACCCAAACTGAGATATTATGCCGAACGTAATTGTAGTCCTATTGAGGCGGCACTAGGCCAGATTGCTCAAAATACCTTCCTAGAAACTGTCAAACCATTTGATGCCTCAGATCATATTCAGGGGCGTCTGTTAAGCCTCTTCTCTAAGCTGTTGCAACCAAAATTAGTTGTGGAGATCGGTACTTTTACGGGTTACGGCACGTTCTGCTTAGCTGAAGGATTGGCTAAAGATGGCAGGGTTTTTACCATAGAGCATGATCCCAAACGCATCGACCTTATCCAACTAAATCTCAAATCAATAGAAGATAAGGCCGTGATCGTGAACGAATCAGCAATGACCGCTATTGATAAGATAGATGGTCCCATCGACATGCTATTTATTGATGCTGCTAAACGCGAATATTTGAGCTACTATGAAGCCTTGCTACCTAAGATGAGACCAGGCGGATTGATAGTTGCTGATAATATCTTGTGGAAGGGTGAAGTAGTACGTGAAAATAAATCTGCTCTTGCTAAGGCTCTTGATGAGTTTAACACAACAGTAGCTGCTGATACACGTGTCGAGGTTGTCATCCTACCTTATCGAGATGGGCTCTCCCTGATAAGAGTGAAATAATGGCAGGGCTATATCTTCATATTCCATTTTGTCGAAAAGCTTGCCACTATTGCAATTTCCATTTTTCGACAGACCTGTCATATGTCGAGAGGATGGTCAATGCAATATGTGATGAGATCGAATTGACAGCAGACTATCTCCAAGTTGACACCCTAGAAACGATCTATTTCGGGGGAGGAACGCCCTCGGTACTAAGTCCTAATCAACTCAATCGGATCCTGTCCAAAGTCCATAATCACTATACCATTACTAATAATGTCGAGGTAACTTTTGAAGCCAATCCTGAAGATTTGACTTTAGAGTATTGTAAGGAATTAAAATCTGTTGGGATAAATCGCCTAAGTGTGGGCCTACAATCATTTATAGCCGACGATCTATCATTTATGAATCGGTCCCATGATCTCAATCAAGCACGAACAGCATTACAACATGTCCGACTTGCTAATATAGATCAGCTATGCACGGACCTTATGTTTGGATTGATTAATAGTAATATGAATCAATGGCAAAACAATTTATCCGAGCTTGTAAAATATGAGCCAGATCATATCTCGTGCTATAATCTGACGATAGAAGAGCAAACGGCATTTCACAAGTGGAACAGACAGGGTAAAATCAAAATACTCGAAGAGACGCTCCAGTTTGATCAATTCATACAAGCACATGAATTCCTAACAGGACAAGGGTATGATCACTATGAAATATCCAACTTCAGTTTGCCGGGATGTAGGTCGCGGCACAATAGCGCCTACTGGGATCATGCTAAGTACTTGGGTGTTGGCCCTGGCGCGCATTCTTTTGATGGAACCACGAGATCTTGGAACCCAAGTAACAATCAGAAATATCTACGGAGTATAGAGGAAGGAACCCTGACAAAAGAACAGGAAGTTTTAAGTGATCAGAATCTATATAATGAAACCATAATGCTTTGCTTACGTCAAGCCAAAGGCATAAAAGTATCAGAGGTCTCAACCACCTTTGACAATCGTATAATGCAACATTTTAAGTTACAGGCCGACAAATTAATCATGCAAGGATTACTGATTGATGACGATACCCATTACAGACTTGGCATCGATAACTGGTATTTAGCAGACCATATAAGCGAGCAACTATTTTACACTTGAACAGCGGCTTGCTGAACCTTTTTAGCAACGGATATCTGTTGTGCTTGCTCAAGTATTTGCTGAGCGTGATCCTTGGTTTTAACTTTTGTAAATATGTGGTCGATAATACCTTCCTCATTGATTAGGAATGTAGTTCGATATACTCCGGTGACTTCTCGTCCCATGAACTTCTTAGGACCCCAACAAGCATAATCATTGATGATTGTTTTCTCTGGATCGGCTACCAAAGAGTATTGAAATTCATACTTATCAATAAACTTCTTATGCTTAGTATATTTATCAGGACTAACACCTAATATCTCATAACCAGCCTTAGTCAACGCTCTGAAATTGTCCCTTAGACTGCAAGCTTCTTTTGTACATCCTGGTGAATCATCCTTTGGGTAGAAAAAGAGAATAAGGTTTTTGCCTCTATAATCTGATAGAGAAATAGAGTCTCCGTTTTCATTTACTGATTCGAATGCTGGGGCTCGGTCGCCAACTTGTAAAGTGGTCATAGTTTTCAAGAATTTAAGCCTAAGATACTACATTTGTTTATCAATTGCACCTAAAAGGTTAAACAAACTAAAATCTAACTGTCCCCGTCCACTCACCTTGATTGGCACATGAGTCCTCCACTAATATTAGGATCTGGTGGTCTCTGGTTGGCGCCACATACGTAACATCACACCAAACAGTATTGTCTTTTATGTCATGTTGGCATAGTATCCATTCTCCATCAATGAACACTTCAAATTTTAACTGATCTCTCCCGAAGACGGCCTCATAGTTATCCAACATCTTAAATTTGATGCGATTGCTACTCGGTCCTGGTAGGGATATCATCTGTATGCTTGGCGGGATACTGTCTGTTGCCAACCAGTATTTGCCCGTTTCGATGATATGGGCTTGAAGGGTAGTCAAATCTTTTGAGTTGCAACCGAGTGACTTTAGTTTTCCTTTGTTATCCGCCGTGGCTATAAAACTCTTAGGCGCCAGCTCAACACTATTGGAGTATGTGAGGGTTAAATATTTAAAAAATGGCACTTCATGTTTAGCTTCTATACTCAAGGTGTCACCATTATTGGAAAACGATAAGTACTCGGGTTTGTCGACTATACCAGGCGCAGCTATCCAATTAAAAGGCCCTGAATGCCCTCGGATTGTGTCATTAGGAGTATAGCGTTGAAATACACTATCTGTAGCCTCTGGTTTAACTGTCAAAGTGTTTTCTCTTTGGATATCGAATGAAATCTCTGCTTGATTGCCTTCAAAGTCATAGACCTCTATAGATATGTTATTAGTGAAAAGATCAGATGTGATAATTGTCCCTGTCGTCAAGGTCGTATCATAAATCTCTAGTGGATTAGTGTTGAGTCGATAGCACTTAGATATGTATCTGTTGTTGATCTTCGCCTCGTAATCCATATGCGCATGTATGTATCGGCTGTGGTCAAACGAAACACTATCCATCTGAAAAGAATAAATCTCACGGCCATTATTCAGCATGTTTACGCCATATACACCATTGTGATTTCTGGCACCATTCATGGTATCATACGCATGTATGCCGATACCGATTATTAAGCCATCAGTAGCGATAGGTCGCTTGCCAATAGAGTAACGGTTACCGCCCTTATTTACCACCGGATGGTATTTTTTACTGATGACCTCGCCATCTGGCGTGAGTTTGTAAATAACAACGCCATTAATAGTTGGTGTCAGATTATCCTTAGGTTTAAATCCAAACAGCGCTGGATTAACAGGTGTCTCGCTGTCGGTTTTTCTAATTTCAAAATGTAGGTGTGCCCCAAATGACCTGCCCGTATTACCCATGATACCGATGAAATCCCCTTTTTTTATGACCAACTTATTCTTCAAAGGATAGTGTTCAATCTTTTGAATTTTTTTTTGAGTCATGGTTGACCTTATATAATCCGAGAGAGATTTGTTGAAGTGGTGTAGATGAGCATATACAGTCGTATAGCCGTTGGGGTGATCTATATACAAGGCATTGCCATAACCATCTGGCTTGACATTTATCCTCGAGATATATCCGTCAGCTGCGGCATAGATGCTATCATAAGGCACACCTTTTAATTGTTTATAATCTATTCCTGCATGAAAATGCGCTGATCTCGGTTCCGCAAAGGAACCTGACAACCGAGTGTCATAGTTAATAGGAGATCCAAAATAATTTGCCTCTTGTCCATACAACTTGACAATCATAGGTAGGAGTAGACATACCAATCTTAGTGAGAGGGGAATGCGCTTCATTTAGTCCAATTCAGTTCTATATTGATTCTTTTGAGCAGCTCTCGTACAGCATTTAGAGGACGCCCATTATGACTTGACAATGTGTCTGAGAACGTAATATGTTTATCAATTTGGTGACTCAGGACTTCGCTCAAGTGATATCTCAGTCGAGTATCTAAAATTTTTAGTCGCTGGGCTGAGCGTCGGTCAGTGAAATCGTATTGAGCAAAATACTGCTCAATATGGTTGATAACCTGAATGTCAAACTCGGGGTCAACAGAAGAATGCAGGCATACTTGAGTAATCCATTCCGTAGTTGAATTAGATGTGATATGAGTAGCGGCCCTATAATCTTGGGCGATCTGTTGAGCAAGATTGATTCGTTCTCCATCAGTCTTGTTGATAACGATAATATCTGCTATCTGGGTGATCCCTTTTTTAATCCCTTGAAGTTCATCTCCAGATCCTGGCAAAAGTAATAGTATAGAACAATCCACGATATCGCTAACGGCATACTCAGACTGTCCGACACCCACAGTTTCTATGATCACATAATCTATACCGCATGCTTCGCACATGATCAGTGCTTCATAAGTCAAGGCATGTGTCCCTCCTAAAAAAGAGCGACTTGGACTTGGGCGAACGAAAACCCTATTGTCCTGGGATAGTTGGTCCATTCTTGTTTTATCACCAAGGATACTTCCTCGATTATCTATGCTACTTGGGTCAATCGTCAGCACAGCTGCTTTATGATCATCACCAATCAACTTCATGGCAATCGATTCTATAAATGTACTCTTGCCAACTCCAGGTGATCCTGTGATACCGATACGATGGGCCTGGGTGTTGACTGCCTCACAGGCCAACAAGATCTCCATAGCCAATTCTTTATGAGATGGACTTTCACTCTCCAATAGCGTAATGGCCTGGGATAGTATCAAAAAATCTTGATCTTCTATGATCCCATTGGTGTAGTATGACACATCTTTTACCTCATGCGTGTGAGGAGTCAGAATTTTGTTTAATCGGGGATTTATAGATTTCACAATGAATCGAAGAAATTAGTGATAGCAAAGGTACATATTAAAGATTCTTTTGATCTGGCTGGATTCTAATGATTAATGTAGATCTGAATAATTGCGATAGATGGGTGTGATAAGACAGATGTACTCATATTTTACTGTGTGCTATTGTAATAATGCCTAAACTTGCACAACCAATAGCGAATAAAACTGTTTCGATAGCGACTTGGTAAAATTGAAGTTATGTCAGTACAGCAAATCTACTTTGATAATAATGCAACAACACCTTGTGACCCTAGGGTCGTAGAAGCGATGTTGCCTTACTTTAATAGCCATTTTGGCAATGCAGCCAGTAGAAGCCATCCATTCGGTTGGGTAGCGGAAGAAGGGGTTGATTACGCCAGAGATCAAGTGGCTAAATTGATCAATGTAGATGCTAAAGAAATCATCTTTACCTCTGGTGCTACAGAGGCCGATAATCTTGCCCTTAAAGGGGTCTTTGAGATGTATAGTCGTAAGGGTAACCACATCATTACGCTTGAGACTGAGCACAAGGCCGTATTAGATTCTTGTAAGAAGATCGAGAAGATGGGCGGCGAAGTAACTTATCTTCCAGTACAGCGAGATGGCATTGTCGACTTAGAGCGATTAGAGGCTGCTATAACTGACAAGACTATTTTAGTTTCAGTGATGTGGGCTAATAATGAGACTGGAGTAATTCAGCCGATGAAAGCAATCGGTGATATCTGTGCTAAGCATGGTGTATTATTGATGAGTGACGCCACTCAGGCAGTTGGCAAGATCCCAGTTGATCCTAAAGCGACAGGAGTACACCTCATGGCATTTACTGGACATAAAATGTATGGGCCTAAAGGTGTCGGAGCGCTGTTTGTAAATAGAAAAAACCCAAGGGTAAAAGTTACTGCTCAGCAAGATGGTGGTGGTCACGAAAGAGGCATGAGATCAGGCACACTTAATGTGCCAGGTATCGTCGGGTTTGGCACAGCAGCAGAGTTGGCGCGACTTGAGATGGATCAGGATGCAGCAAGGTTGTCCAAATTGAGAGATAAACTCGAGAAAGGCTTAAGTGCTAACCTCGAAGAAGTCTATATCAATGGTAATACGGAGCATCGCATGCCACATGTAACTAACATCTCGTTTAAGCATGTTGAAGGCGAAGGGTTGATGATGACCTTTAACCAAAACATAGCGGTATCATCGGGCAGTGCATGTACGTCGGCATCTTTGGAGCCTTCATATGTATTGATGGCCTTAGGCCTAGGCGATGATCTGGCTCACAGTAGCATTAGATTTAGCCTTGGAAGATTTACTAAGGAAGAAGAAATAGATATCGCCATCGACATGTTGACTAAGGGCGTTACTCATATGAGAGACCTTAGCCCAATATGGGAGATGTATAAGGAAGGTGTTGATCTCGAAGCTGTAGAGTGGTCGGAGCATTAAGAAATTAAGAATAGGAACTCAATAGGGTATATCTTTGTTAACAAGTAAATAAATAAGTGAAATGGCATATTCAGAAAAAGTTTTAGAGCACTTCAAGAATCCGAAGAATGTTGGAACTCTGGATAAAACGAAAAATACTGTTGGCACAGGTTTAGTCGGCGCTCCTGAGTGTGGCGATGTAATGAGACTTCAGATTGAAGTTGATGAGGCGTCACAGACGATCAAGGATGCCAAGTTCAAGACATTTGGTTGTGGCTCCGCAATTGCGTCAAGTTCTTTGGCCACAGAATGGCTCAAAGGTAAGTCTATCGATGACGCTATGAAAATCGATAACATGGACATCGTTGAAGAGCTCGCACTGCCTCCAGTGAAAATTCACTGCTCGGTATTGGCAGAGGATGCGATCAAAAGTGCCATCAAAGATTATAAGACCAAGAATAAAATGGCTGACTAAATCAGCCTCATTTTTTTGTTCATCTAAAATTGTGCGATATGTTGTACGTAGCTGAAAGCGCAAAAGATAAAATAGCAGAGCTTAAAGGGTCAGAATCCTTAGCAGAAGACTTCTTTGTAAGAGTCTCAGTAACCAGTGGAGGTTGTTCTGGACTTACTTACAATATGGACTTTGACAACGAGTCCAAAGACGGTGATCAAGTTTTTGAAGATAATGGCGTCAAGGTTGTCACTGACCTTCGCAGTTTTCTATATCTCTGTAATACTACTTTGGAGTTTAGCGGTGGCTTGAATGGAAAAGGATTCTACTTCAACAATCCAAATGCAGCTCGAACCTGCGGTTGTGGCGAGAGCTTTGCGGTGTGATACACCACCAATAAACCGACACTTATCATATTAATTTCTGACTTATTCTCCGAGGCATTAGTTTTCGGTACTATATTGGTATACTTTTGTGTACGATAAATTGACTCTTGGAGGTTTACCAATTCATAGCGCCTGCATTATCCTTATACTATATCTACCGTATAGTGGTTGAACTACGTCGTAGACGTAAGTTCATATTTACTAATGTCATATGGTTGGGTTTTTGGGCAGTAATCGCTGTATTGGCCATAGTACCTCATGAGTTTTCTACTCAGTTGGCGAACTTGCTCGGTATAAAGAGTAACATAAATGCTATAATTTTTGTATCCCTTGCATTTGTTATTGTTTTGGCATTCTACCTATCAGCCAAAATAGAGACGATGGATCGTAAGATTACAGATCTTGTGCGTCAGCTGGCTCTTGATGAGAACAAGATACGAGAGTTAGAACGCAAGCGTATCACTAAGATTCTCAAGAAAGACGAGTCTAAAATCATCAATAAGATATAGACCGCTATAGGTTTATCCCTACTCATGAAAATCCTTTTTGTATTAGAATACTATGAACCTCACATTGGAGGTGTAGAAACGCTATTCAAGTCATTGGCACATCAACTTGTGCAGAAGGGTCATGAGATTACAGTCGTCACGAATCGATATGATGCCAAACTAAGCGCTCATGAGGTTATCGACGGTGTAGAAGTTTACAGATACAGATTTTATAATCGGTATTTATTTACCTTTTTAGCTTGGGTGCCTGCCTTACAGCACGCCAAAGAAGCTGATATAATACATACCACTTCCTATAATGCAGGATTGCCCGCCTGGATAACTGCCAAGATTAAAAGAAAAGATGTCGTAATCACATTTCACGAATATTGGGGCAAACTATGGTTTCAACTGCCTTGGCTCAATCCAATAAGTCGATATCTGAATTCGACTTTTGAACGCATGTTGATCAAGTTGCCATTCAAAAAATTTATTGCAGTGTCAGACTATACTAAGCTGGCTTTGTCAGATGCTGGTGTCGCTCACGATCGGTTGGATCGAATCTTTAATGGCATCCAATATTCAAATTTTGAGGAGCACAAGGGAAAGGATGACAAACACGGTGTTTTCAATTTTCTATTTTTTGGTCGAGTCGGATACTCTAAGGGTTTAGATGTCCTACTGAAAGCCGTATCACACTTGAAGAGTAAACGTCCCTATCAGCTAAAATTGATCCTGCCTCAAGAACCACTACTTAGAAAGGTGCATAAACTTATCGATGAATTGAACCTGTCAAAGTCCGCTATTACCATTGAGCTTAGCGTTCCTTACGAACAACTACAAGAGGAGATAGCATCGGCCGATGCAGTTATTATTCCATCCTATAGTGAGGGCTTTTGTTATGCGGCAGTCGAAACTATGGCGATTGGCACTCCTCTTATTGTCTCCGGTCAAGGGGCTCTTTCAGAGGTGGTTACAGGGCAATACATCAATTACAATTCTATAGAACCATCCGACTTAGCATACGCTATGTTACAAGCTATGAATGGAGAATGGACCGTCGTTGAACAAGTTAATTTCCCGTTACAGCGAACTATAGATCAGTACATTGATCTCTATGAGAATCTCGCTAACTAATCAAGCATCTAATTATATCAATCCTTCATCTCTGAAACTATAGTAACCATCTTGACTGATGATGATGTGGTCTTCTACTGCGATGTCAAGATGTTTGCCAGCGCTTACAAGCTTTTCAGTCAGTTGAATGTCTTGTTGGCTTGGTTTGCAACTGCCACTAGGATGGTTATGATATAAGATAATACGAGTGGCAAGTTGAGCAATAGGAGCTCTAAATACCATTTTAGCATCAATTAGGACCTGACTTACCCCTCCGCTCGATACTCGCTCAATGGCTTTGACTCGCGCTTGATTATTCAGTAGTACAATCCAAAACTCTTCATGATTTAGATCTGTCAGCTGTGCGGCTAAGACTTCATACGCATCTTGGCTGCTGAGAATCTTTTTCTTTTGTTCTCGGGGTTCTGCCTGTCTACGACGACCTAGTTCTAATGCTGCTGCTATAGAAATTGCTTTTGCTGGACCGATCCCTTTAAATGCTGTGAAGAAATCCAAACTCTTACGACCGAGATCATTAAGTGACCCCGCTTCAATTAAAATCCTTTTGGAGAGACTCACCGCAGACTCATCTGTAGAGCCCGACCCCATGATGATCGCAAGCAACTCAGCATTGGACAAACTCTCTTTTCCCTTAAGTGCAAGCTTCTCCCGTGGTCTGTCTTCTTCGGCCCAAGATTTGATTGATTTTAAGTCTGCCATAACTCTGGTACAATTTTCGATTGATATATACTACATTAGCGATGATACGGTGAGCGGATCACAATATCAAGTTTGAACATAAAACATATCAATTATGGCTAAGCCTAAAGTAGGAGGAACATCACCAATCAGAGTAGAATTGACAGCAGGAGAAAAGTATGCTTGGTGTACATGTGGAGAGAGTGCTAATCAACCTTGGTGCGATGGATCACATAAGGGATCTGAATTTTCGCCAAAGATGATTACAGTTGAAGAGACTAAGATGTACTCTATGTGTACGTGTAAGCAATCTGATCGCCCTGAGTTTTGTGACGGTTCGCACAAGGCACTATAAACAATACGATAGATGTCCCAAGTAATGCGGGACAT
>CAZJTO010000029.1:7024-16482 GCA_964548935.1 uncultured Saprospiraceae bacterium | reverse complement strand
AGTACAAAGACTAAGAATTTTTATTCATTGAGGACCACAACTGGAATATGGATATAGTTCCTACCACAACAACTAAGATCAGTCCTAATCCAAGATTGTAGTTGCCATAAATCACATTGCCCATTGCAAATAGCGCTGCATAAACGGTAATTGCTGCAATTACTACACAGAGTATCTCCATCGGCAATTTATTTTTCACAAGAGCCTGCTCCGGATTATTCTGATGGAAGCGTTGAGCAATAGTATTCCATCCTGGACCTTGCGGTTTAATCTTTTGATAGAAGGACATCAGGGTTTCATCTGACGTAGGAGGAGTTACAAAAACTGAAACGACCCAAATAAGCGTAGTCAATAATGCACCGAGCACAATCTCTTGCCAAGGCAATAGGCTATCATTGCCAAAGGTGAAGTACGCAGCAATAATCAATGATGCGATCATAGCGACAATCTCAGTGTACGCATTGATGCGCCACCAAAACCATCTAAGGATATAGATCAATCCTGTTCCGGCACCTAATAACAGCAACAAATTGAAGGCTTGAGTAGCATCAGTTAACAACAAACCTAAGCCTAAACCGAGAACGGCTGTAAGCAGGGTAAACAACTGGCCCATCCTGACCAATTCCTTTTGATTAGCAGTTGGATTTATAAATCGCTGATAAACATCATTGACCAGATAACTTGCCCCAAGGTTCAGTTGAGTAGATATCGTAGACATAAAGGCCGCTATCAAAGAAGCGGCAACTAGTCCAAGCAAGCCACTTGGCAGCAAGGTCAACATAGCCGGATAGGCCACATCGTGTCCTAGCTTATCCTCAGACAAATTTGGAAAGACTGATTGGATGTCAGTCAAATCAGGGAATACTATCAAAGAAGCCAATGCTATCAATATCCACGGCCATGGCCTCAATGCATAATGTGCGATATTGAATAAAAGCGTAGCTCCTACCGCATCCTTTTCTGACTTGGCCGAAAACATCCTCTGTGCAATGTATCCTCCACCTCCAGGTTCCGCCCCGGGGTAGTAGGATGCCCACCATTGTACCGCCAAGGGAACCATCAATACGGGGATCCATACATCGGGATCACTAAAATCTGGAAACATAGACAACTTAGGCATCACCAGATCATGGTTCAGCAATTGTGTGAGCCCACCTACTTCTTTGAGTCCAACAATATAAATACAGGCCCAGATCGATCCAATCATCGCCAATATGAACTGGACAAAATCTGTCATGATTACAGCTCTTAATCCTCCTAAGGTGCTGTATAATATGGTGATAGATCCCGCGACTAGTAATGTCAGCCAACCCGACCAACCCAGCACGATCTCACCAAACTTTATAGCGGCTAAAGACACAGTTCCAATCACTAAGACATTGAAGATAAGGCCAAGATAGATGGCCCTAAATCCCCGTAAGAATGCCGCAGGATCACCACTATATCTCAATTCATAAAACTCAACATCGGTAAGCACCATGGATCGACGCCAGAGTCTGGCATAAACAAAAACCGTCAGCATACCTGTAATTAAGAACGCCCACCATCCCCAGTTGCCAGAAACGCCATTCTCTCTCACCAAGCCAGTTACTAAGTTTGGCGTGTCTGCTGAAAATGTAGTGGCAACCATCGAAACCCCCAAGAGCCACCATGGCATAGTCCTGCCCGATAGAAAGTAATCGCTAAAGCTCGCCTTAGACTTGCGAGATACGAGTAAACCTACGATCAATACAAAAGCGAAATAAACGCCTACGATCCCCCAATCCAACTGTGATAACTGCATATACGATTTCCTTAATAACTCCTCCTAAAAGTGATATCTAACAAACGCCTCCATGGCTTCATATTCCGTCAATCCAAGCTGATTGTAGGTTGTTGCCGTAGCCTTATTCCGATCTTCGGCACGTTGCCAAAATTCTCGCTTATCATCTCCTTGAAACATGACGCCGTCCTTCTGAGATTGATGAAAAAATATGGCATTTCGCTTACGCTCCACCTCCTGTGGAGAAAGAGGTACCGCCATTTCGATTTCTTCGATAGGCCATTCATGCCACGCCCCTCGATACAACCACACCCAACAATCATCCATATATGGTTCTGACTTCAATTCATCTACTCCTGCAAAAATAGCATCCAGACAGACCCTATGCGTCCCATGAGGATCCGCTAAGTCACCTGCTGCATAAATCTGATGAGGCTTGACGGTTGATATGATATCCTTTATAAGCTTGACATCCTTTTTGGATAAGGCTTTTTTCTTGACGCGACCAGTTTCATAAAAAGGCATATTCAAAAAATGTATCTGGTCATCTGGTAGGCCACAATACCTTGCTCCCGCCGTGGCCTCTCCTACTCTAATCAGTCCTTTGATTTCACGCACTTCCTTTGTATCAATCTGACCATCTGACTTCCTATGAATATTTTTAATCACCTTGGTTATAAGATCATTAGTAATACCCATCGCATCATTAAGCGATTTAGAAAACTCAGCATACCGAAGCGCATCGTGATCTGCCACGGCAATGTTGCCCGAGGTCTGATACACTACATGTACTTCGTGACCTTGATTGACTAATCTTAGAAAGGTCCCCCCCATACTAATGACATCATCGTCAGGATGTGGACTGAATATAATCACACGTTTTTGAGCAGGTTTAGCACGTTCTGGGCGGTTAGAGTCGTCAACTTTTGGCTTACCCCCCGGCCACCCTGTAATTGTATTTTGCAGGGTGTTGTGCATTTTAATATTAATCTCGTAGGCTGATCCTTCTTGGGCCAAGAGATCAGACATACCATTCTGGTTATAATCCCGCTCTGTCAATCTGAGAATAGTCTTATTAACTTGCTGACTGAGCCATACTATTGCCTTACGCATCATAGCATGATCCCATTGACATGGACCGACAAGCCAAGGTGTCTTAAATCTTGTTAATTCTGATGCCGCCTCTTTATCCAGTACTGTTGTGACATTAGAATGCTCTTGTAGGAATGTTGCAGGTACAGATGAACTAATTTCTCCTTCGAGCATTTCATTGACGATCTGAGCCTTCTTATGTCCCCAAGCCAAAAGTATAATCCTATTGGCTCGTTTGATCGTTTCTATACCCATTGTGACCGCCCGTTTAGGAACATTATCCATGCCTCTGAATTCAGGTGCTGCATCAGCACGAGTGAGGTGATCCAAAGTAATCAACCGAGTAAGTGACTTGATGTGAGAGCCTGGTTCATTGAATCCGACATGTCCAGTTCGTCCTATCCCAAGCAATTGAAAATCTAGCCCTCCATAACTTCTAATCTTCTCTTCATATGACATACAATATTCATACACATCTGGGATTTCTACTTGTCCATCGGGAATATTGATATTGTTTGGGTTGATATCCACGTGATTAAACAAGTGCTCGTGCATGAAGTGCCAGTAGCTATGCATGCTCTCTGGACTCATCGGATAATACTCATCCAAATTGAAGGTTACGACATTGCTGAAACTAAGTTCATCCTCTTTATGAAGACGTACTAACTCTTCATAAACCTTTAACGGAGAAGAGCCTGTCGCTAAACCCAGAATACATCGCTCTGCTCTGCTCTGTTTATACCTGATTAACGAGGCAATCTCTCGTGCAACTGCTACCGAAGCGATATCCGAATGTTCGAAGATTTCTGTGTGCATCTTCTCAAATCGAATCAGATCGGTACGACCTACATTTTGGTGTGCAATGCTTACAGAGGTAGACTCATGTATCGGTAAAGCGTCAATCATTTAGTGATTTTTTGATATCAGGACTTAAAATAGTCATAATGCCCTAATTCTAAAGAAAGTCCCTCAATAACTGAATACTTTCTTATCACTTCTCCTGTGACGAACGAGGCTAAAGAACTTGATTTAAAGCGTGAAGTGCAGTTCTTTTATATGCTGTTTTAATCAATAGGGAGATGTTGTGACGACTTCCACCCATAGATACCATTCGCAGAGGGACCTCACTGAGGCTGTTAAATATCTTGGTAATATGGGCGCTATTATCATATAGTTCACTACCCACTATACAGATGATAGAATAGCCATCCCGGACCGTGATCTCAGCAAAATCAGACAGATCCTTCTTGACTAGGTCAAGCCTCTCAACATCATCAATAGTCAGCGTAACAGCTACTTCGGAGGTCGTAATCATATCAACTGGCGTCTTATGATCTTCGAAAACTTGGAAGACTTTTTTCAAAAACCCATAAGCCATAAGCATACGACTACTATAGATATTGATCGTTGTGATATTGTCCTTTGCTGCAACGGCAGTAATAGGCAAAGTGCTTTCGCTACTAGAGATTAAAGTTCCTGAAGCATCTGGGTCTGCAGTAAACTTTAACCTGAGCGGCACCTTCATTTTTTCGGCAGGAATCACACAGGTAGGATGAAGGATCTTGGCTCCGAAGTAGGCCAGTTCTGCAGCCTCTCTATATGACAACTGGCGAACGGGGCGTGTTGACTCCACGATGGTAGGATCATTGTTGTGAATACCGTCTATATCTGTCCATATCTGTATTTCATCAGCCTCCAGCACTGCCCCCAAGATCGTGGCTGTATAATCACTACCTCCTCGTTGAAGATTATCAATATGCCCCCAGTGGTTGCGGCAGATATAACCTTGGGTGATTAATAGTGATGTATCTCCAATATCATTGAGAATTGGCCTTAACAGTGACGCTGTTTTCTCTAAGAACGGTTCAGATTTCTCATCGAGTCTCATAAAGTCAAGTGCGGGCAATAAGGCAGATTTCTGTCCTTCTGACTTGACTAAGATGTGAAACAAATTCGTTGATAAAATCTCACCCTGTGCCAATACTTCATTAGAAACATTACGTCTCAAACTCAGAGCTGTACGTTCCTTAAGGTAAGCGAATACCTCTTCTACTATTCCCAGTCCTTGCAACAGATATTGCTCCTGATCAGTAAAGAGCTCCTGACAAATCTGCTCATAATGCTGCTTCAAAGTATCTAGCATAGAAGTTGCTCGATCAATCTTATGCTCTCTGAGTTCTTTAGTAATCTCTACTAATGCATTCGTCGTGCCCGCCATAGCTGATAATACTACCATCTTTTGTTCCGATGATCTATTCAATATCTTCAGCACGTCTCTCATACGCTTCGCAGATCCTACCGATGTACCTCCAAACTTCAATACTAGCATCTCCTAAATTTTGCACGAATATATGCCCCTACTTCTCGTTCTTTCTTGATCATGAGACAATATGACACAATTTAAACATTATGTTATATTTATAACACAATGAAACTATCCACTGTTGTCACAAGCTTGATCAATCAATCCCCGATCATACAAGAAGCTCTTGATCTTGACTTGATTAACATCACATCACTGGCAAGATATCTCCAAGCAGATGTACAGCAAATTCTTGATCGAGAAATCCAGATCTCTGCTATTGTAATGGCTGTGAAAAGAAGACCAACAAATATGTCTCAGATCTTGGACAAATCTCTGAGTCAATTTATGAGTAGTCTTGGCGATGTACTTGTGAGATCAGATATATACGATTACACCTATGCACACAGTTCGAGCTTCAGGAATAGCCAGATCAACTTCCTTCAACTCATACAGGATGAAACCAATTCCTATTACTCCATTTGTCGAGGTATGGGAGAGACTACGATTGTTGTGAACAGAGTATTAAAGTCTATCGTTGAACAGGTGTTTGAGGCGGAAAAACTATTGGTAAGTCGGGCAAATCTTGCCGCTATCAGCATCAGTCTTCCCAGCACCAATCAAGATATCTCAGGAGTCTATTACACCTTACTTAAGAGACTGGCGTGGCAAGGCATTAACATTGTTGAAGTCATCAGTACTTCTAATGAGATTACTCTAATTGTATCAAAAGATGACATAGATCAAGTCTTCTCAATCATCCTACAGTTGAAACAAACTGGATTAAGAAACTGATTTCAGATAATCATGCAATACCGATCGAATACTTGAATACATCGGCTCATATTTTCCTGATAAAATATCGGCAGGTTTGGCCCATATGGCTTGTTCAATATCTTCTTCAGATTGCGGAACAAGGCTCATATTCTTAGTTGCCATCAAGTACCAATAGCACGGTTTAATAACCCTTCTCTTGTTTTTATCTCGATAGATATGATATGTGGTTTGCACCTTACTCACTAAGTCGATTTTCTCTATGCCGGTCTCTTCTTTAACCTCACGTAGAGCAGATTCCTTTTTTGATTCTCCTTCTTCCATTTTACCCTTGGCCATATCCCAGCTACCCCGTCGATGTATGAGCAGTATTTTGGATTTTCGGTTTAGAACCAGCCCTCCTGCAGCCTTTACAATCCTGAACAATGAGAAAAAATGATCTTTTAAGACTGCAAGGTCTTTGTAAAAGATACGATAGCAATGAACTTCCTTCGCTTTCTCAATTTTATCAATAACGGAAAGTATGAATTTTGTCTTACCACTATAGTGTAAATGAGTAGTTGAATCATCTTCCTTATACAGTCCCTCCGTCATATCATGACAAAGGCATATAAGGTGATCATTGTAGTATATTTTGTACATTCGCTAGCTGTTAATAAATGATGACGACAGGATAATTTCTCTACTCATTTGACCACTCAAAAATACTAATGCTATCTGAAAAAGAAGTAGCACGCCGTTTAGTAGAAATTGATGCCATAAGGCTTAACCCAGACAACCCATTTAAATGGGCGTCAGGGCGATACTCCCCCATCTATTGTGATAACCGCAAGATACTATCATACCCAGAATTTAGGAAAGAAGTGATCTTATCTTTGTGTGAAAAATCTAGTCAACTAGGTTCTTACAACAAGATCGCCGGAGTAGCAACAGCAGGTATTGCGCACGGAGCATTGATGGCTGCAGAACAGCATCAGCCATTTATCTATATCAGGTCATCGGCTAAAAAGCATGGTGCTAAAAACCAAATCGAAGGACACTGGACCAGTCAAGATGTCTGCTTAGTGGTTGAAGATCTGATATCAACCGGGGGTAGTAGCTTAAAAGCCGTTGATGTCCTTAAGGAAAATGGAATAGGTGTCGCAGGTACGATTGCTATTTTCACATATGGATTTGACGAGTCAGCTCGAAACTTTGAGCAGGCTGGTGTACCATTAGTAACCTTATCAAACTATCGGGCGCTATTAGAGGTTATGGAGGAGTCAGGCAAGCTTACTTCTCATCAGCTGAGATCCTTGGGTCAGTGGCGTGAAGACCCGGTAAGATGGAGTCAAAAACATGAACAAAAATTGATTAATCAGTAACAGAATATATGAAGGTTTGGAATAAAGATGCCGAACGATTTTTAGTAGAATACCATAACAGCAATTCTCCTGTAGGATTTGAGTCTACAGGTCAAAAAGTTTGGATAGATTATCTGACACCATTTATAGATGAGATCAGATCAGACAACTATGGAACAGCCTATGGAGTCATCAACCCAGGAAAGGATTTCAAGGTAGTGATTGAGGCACATGCAGATGAAATTGCATGGTTCGTGAATTATATCTCTGACGATGGATATATCAGTGTGATCCGCAATGGCGGATCGGATCATATTATTGCACCATCTAAGAAAGTACTTATTCACGGCTCTAAGGGTATGGTGAATGGGGTATTTGGTTGGCCAGCGATACATGTCCGCAAAGGGAAAGACGCTAATCTATCCCCTAAGCTTGACAACATCTTCATCGATGTGGGAGCTAAGGACAAAGATGACGTAGAGTCAATGGGTATACACGTAGGCAATGTGATCACATTTGATGATCAGATACAGTTGCTCAATGACGCTTTTTATTCTGGCAGAGCTCTCGACAACCGCATGGGTGGGTGGTGCATCGCACAAGTTGCACGATTAATCAAAGAGAATAAAATTGATCTGCCTTACACACTATATGTGGTAAATGCAGTACAAGAGGAGGTTGGACTACGGGGCGCACAGATGATTGCTTCAAGACTCAGTCCTAATATCGCCATCGTTACTGATGTATGTCATGACACCAGTTCTCCAATGATGAAACCTAAGGTTCAAGGTGATGTCAAAGCAGGAAAAGGACCTGCCTTAACATATGCCCCGAGCATTCACTATAATGTGCTAAACATGATTATAGACACTGCTAAGGAGAAGGAGATTCCATTCCAGCGCAAAGCGTCATCACGGAGCACAGGCACAGATACTGACGCATTCGCCTATAGCAAAGAAGGGGTGCCATCCGTACTGATATCACTACCGCTTAAGTATATGCATACTACTGTGGAAATGGCTCACAGGGATGACATCAAAAACGTCGTATTGCTAATGTATGAATCTCTCAAGAAGATTACTCCTGATATGTCCCTCAAGTATCTATAGCACCAAATGAGCCTCTATCGTGCTTAAGGTACTGCAGAA
Organism: uncultured Saprospiraceae bacterium; assembly: GCA_964548935.1. Lineage (GTDB taxonomy): Bacteria > Bacteroidota > Bacteroidia > Chitinophagales > Saprospiraceae > GYS-P2D. The sequence goes on along the minus strand of CAZJTO010000029.1, from coordinate 8,061 downwards.
AATAGTAGAGGTTTATGTGTATAGCAATCTGCATATTTCGCTTGCGGCGGGTATCTATATTTTGGGAGCATATGCCTTGCTCGATTTTACAGATCCCTATGCACATGTGGTTCCAGCCATGATATCTATAGGCACCTTTATCACCTATAATGCTCACCGCTATATCGGGCAACAGCGCATATCTGATAGACTCTTCCCACGACGTATTTTATTTGTCCAGAGATATCGTTTGATTATTGGTGTCTTGTCAGCTTTGGCTTTAGTTCCCATAGGGGTTTTCTTATCCAAGCAAAACCCTGGGATATGGCTCATCCTGACACCCTGTGTCTTGTTGACTTTCCTATATCTCGTTCCAGTGTTCCCTGGACAGACTCGTCTACGAGATCTGCCTTGGATCAAAATTATTATTATAGCCACAGTGTGGAGTGGCCTATTTCTGTTACCGCTATTTACAACAACAGAGACCCCGTACATCGATGAACAGTCTATTCTGATATTCATCGAAAAGTTCTTTTTCTTCATCGCTATCACGATTCCATTTGACTATCGCGATCGAGAAATCGATAGTAGTCAAGGCGTTGTGACTATTGCCACACAATTCAAGCCCCACGAACTTAAGATTGGGATTGTCGCATGTCTTGGTGCAGCCATACTTGCGGTTATATCCCTTTTTTTAACTGGGACTTACAGCGTTCGATTGGCCATTGGTTTAATCTTCTTTTATCTGATGTCTATAGCGCTCAGTCTTGGTGGTATCAGACCACAACAAGAAATCTATTATCTCGGCATCTTAGATGGTCTAATTCTATTAAGTGGTTTGTGCTATTTTTTGTAACGATGAGATGGTGCTTAGTTAGTCATTCATAACGAGCCAAACCATAAAACCTATTACTTTTTTATACCTTCATCTAATCACAATACAACTACTCTATTATGCGAGCTCTACTCATCCTCAGTATAACACTCCTGATATGTTCTTGCCAAACTAAAGAAAAGGCTACCCATGGTAATCATGATCATCATGGTCATGATCATCA
>CAZJTO010000029.1:0-6924 GCA_964548935.1 uncultured Saprospiraceae bacterium | reverse complement strand
TCATGATCATCATGGTCATGATCATCAGGAAGAAGCCGTCACATTTCAAAACAAGGCACATGAAATGGTTTACAATTTCGTCCAGGAGGTCGGCGATATGTCCAAATTAGCTGCTAAGAAGGATGTCGTGTATACCTACACTTACACCACTCCGGACGGTGCGTCAGATATTTCAACAGAGAAATACATCTTCGATGGTGAGTTATCCTATGGCATGTATAAACAGCATGAACGTACACTACCGAATCTTGAGGGTACTATCGAGCAAGGCTATGACGGACAGAACTACTGGCTCAAAAATGAAGGCTCAATGGTTTCTGATAGTGCGGCATTAGCAAGAGTGGCCTTTAATCGGCCGACTAACTTCTATTGGTTCGGCATGTATCCAAAGCTATTAGATCCTGGCTTGAAATATGAATATCTGGGAGAAAAGACCTTTAATGGCAAGCAATATGATGTTGTGAATGTGTCATTTGAGTCGACCCCTGATAAACCTACGGATATCTACCAAGTGCATATCAACAAGACCAGTGGCATGGTAGATCAGTTCTTGTTTACAGTGGCAGATTTTGGTTTGATGGACACCCCTCTACTGATGGAAGTAGCCTACGAAAAAGTTGATGACTTGCTCATTCCTACTAAACGTAAGTATAAGGTTTCAACATGGGAAGGCGATGTAAGTGAAGCCCCATGGACTCATGTTACTTGGACCGATATCAAATTTAATAATGGTCTTACTGCAGCAGAGTTTAAAAAGTAATTAATCGAGTATCATAAACTGTTGTTTGGGCTATTAACCCTTGGTGGTGTCTCCGTATTGACAATCCGTCAATAGGTGCGACTATTATCTTAGTCTATTAGATTATGCGCACTATGGAACATCTATGCGAAACATAGGTGTCGATGTGCTTTACAAGAAATGACATTCTCGGTTATGAATTTAAAGAACCTCCTACTACTGATATTCTTAGGTGTCCTATTCGCCAGATGTAGCGACGAATCAGTTTCTCCAACTCCAATAATGAATCAAGGTCCTGCTGCTGACTCTGATCTATGGTTAATTCCAGAAGATGAAATTGTAGAACGTGATGAAAGTATTGAGCCCATAGATAATCCACAATTTACCAGAGCTACCAATGTCAATTTCCTTAATGATGATGATTTAGTCATGGTAATTCCAGATGGTGATGGAGTTAAAGCGTATCCTCATGCGATTTTAAATTATCATGAAGTAGTTAATGATGATGAAGTTGGTGATGAAAGTATAGCCATTACTTACTCTCCACTTACTGGTACCGGTATCGGTTGGAATAGAGTTATCAATGGTCAGGAGACCACTTTTGCAGTTGCTGATATACTGTTCAACACAAACCTCATGCCATTTGATCGATTGACACAAAGCACATGGTCACAGCAGCGCTTAGATTGTGTGAATGGTGATCTTATCGGCACACGTGCTGAAAATTTCTCTTTTATTGAAATGGAATTCAGAACACTTTTGGATGCTTTTCCTGACGCTCAAGTCATGAACACAGATACGGGATTTGATCGAGATTACGACGTATATCCCTTCGATGACTATCGTACCAACCACAATAGTCTCTTATTCCCGATATCTATTGTAGATAATCGTCTCTTAGCTAAAGAACGGACACTCGGAATCATAAATCTTAACGGTCGTAACAAAGTATACACCTTTAATGATAATGAAGCCATGATAGATGCCTTTACCGACAATGTTGGGGGTGAAGAACTATTCATTATCCGAAGTCAAGAATTAAACTTCATTGCAGCCTTTATAAACGATCGAAACCTAACACTGATTGAAGGTGAATTTCCTTTTGTAGCGTTGGACGAAGATGGGATCAAGTACAACGTATTGGGGCAATCTGTAAGTGCCGTAGGTTTTGACTTAGAGCTGCCTACACAATTTGTTGGATACTGGTTTTCATGGGGCACCTTTTACCCTGACATATCGCTCGAGTAAACTACTCATCAAGAAGGTCAGGCCTTCTATCTTTCGTACGAGCTAAAGCTTGTTGGTAGCGCCATTCTTCAATGAGTGCGTCGTTACCAGATAATAGCACCTCTGGCACTTGCATGCCGTCATATTCGGCAGGACGAGTATAGACCGGAGGCGCTAAAAGATTATCTTGAAATGAGTCAGTTAATGCTGAACTTCCATCATTGAGAACTCCAGGCACTACCCGACTGATGCTATCTACAAGGATTGCTGTAGGCAATTCTCCACCACTCAATACATAATCTCCGATAGAGATCTCCATAGTGACATACTTATCTCGTATACGCTGATCGATGCCCTTATAATGGCCGGATATAATGATTATGTTTTGTGCTAGAGAAAGCTGATTCACACGATGTTGATTGAGTTGTTGCCCATCAGGAGTCACAAATATGATCTCGTCATAACTCCTTTGATTTTTCAGATCATCGATGCATCGAGACAAGGGCTCTACCATCATCACCATTCCTGCCCCGCCCCCATACTGGTAGTCATCGATCTGTTTATGCCTGCCATGACCATAGTCGCGCAGATTATGAATGGCAATTGAAACAAGTCCTTTATCCTGAGCACGCTTTAAGATGCTATGCTGGAAGGGGCTCTCCAATAACTCTGGCAGACAGGTGACGATATCGAAACGAAGCATCTATGCTTTGAGTGCGGCGTAATGCTTATAAAAGGACGGTATCGTCTCGATGCCTTTTAAGTAATTCCAGATACCATAATGCTCGTTAGGGCTATGGATATCGTCCGAATCCAAGCCAAACCCCATAAGGATTGTTTTTACTTGGAGGATATCTTCAAATAGAGCTACAATAGGTATACTACCTCCTCCTCTCACCGGAATGGGGTCTTTGCCAAAAGCATCCTTCATCGCCAGATGTGCAGCTTTATATTCTGCTGTATCTGTAGGGGTAACGGCAGGTTTGCCTCCATGATGTGGTCTTACTTCTACTGTGACTCCAGCTGGTGCTAAACTCTCGAAATGGGTCTTGAACAATTCAGTGATTTTTTCTTCACTTTGATTAGGAACGAGTCGCATACTGATTTTAGCAAATGCTTTGGAGGGCAGCACTGTTTTGGCACCCTCCCCGATGTATCCGCCCCATATACCATTGACATCTAGAGTTGGTCTGATCGACGTACGCTCCAACGTGGTATATCCTTCCTCTCCGTGTATATCACCGATCGCTAAGTCTCTCTTATAATCGGACAAGCTAAAAGGCGCTTTATTCATCTCAGCCCGTTCGGCTGCCGATACCTCAACGACATCATCGTAAAATGAAGGTATGGTTATACGGTTCTGATTGTCTTGCAAAGACGCGATCATCTGACTTAGGATGTTGATTGGGTTTGCAACGCCACCACCATATACTCCAGAGTGTAGATCACGATTGGGACCAGTGACTTCGACCTCGACATAACTCAAGCCTCTCAGCCCTACAGTAATCGAGGGCACATCATTGGCGATGATTGAAGTATCGGATACAAGGACCACATCGCAAGACAATAGCTCTTGATGTTCTGACATAAAATCACCAAGATTATCCGAGCCTACTTCTTCCTCTCCTTCTATCAAGAACTTTACATTACAAGGCAAACTGTCCGTCTGCATCATGGCCTCGAAGGCCTTGACATGCATATACATCTGACCTTTGTCATCGCAAGAACCCCGAGCAAATATGGCACCATCAGGATGTAACTTGGTCTTCTTAATTACAGGTTCAAAAGGTGGAGAATCCCATAGATCCAATGGATCAGGTGGCTGCACATCATAGTGACCGTAGACTAATACCGTCGGAAGTTTATCCCCGATCATCTTCTCCGCATAAACGATGGGATGACCTGGAGTCTCGTATTTCTCTGCTATATCGACGCCGGCTTTGAGTAATGAATCGATAACTACATCTGCTGTACGTTCTACATCCTTTGCATAAGCAGGATCAGCACTGATAGATGGGATCTTAAGCAACTCAAGCAGCTCTCCAATGAAGCGTTCTTTATGGTCATGAATGTATGTTGTCGTATTGCTCATATACTGTATAGTTATAGGTATTGAAAATATAGAAGATTAATCGAAAAATCACCCAGTAAGGGATTCTTTCAATTTTGATTTAAGCTCTGCCTGATTATTAAGCTTAGTTAGTTTGCCGCCTTGGGCAACTGACCAAGTACCGTTCTCTTCGGAAACCACAAATGCCATTGCATTAGTTTTCTCGGACACACCAACCGCCGCTCTATGACGCAATCCCAAGTCGGCATCAATAGAGTTGCTCTCCGTGACTGGAAGTATGACACTCACTGAGTATATACGATCCTTAATCATGATCGCTGCACCATCATGCGTCGGTGATTCTTTTTGAAATATCGTACGAAATAATTGAGATGACACCCTTGCATCTATAACCTGTCCAGAATTATTCCATATGGGTGTCTCTTTATTATTGCTGATTACGATGAGTGCGCCTATGCGCTCATCTCTAAAACTCTCCATAGCCATATGGACTTCATCCACAATATTAGTTATCGCAGAATCATCAACCACGATCTGATCATTCCAAAGTCGTTCTATGAAAGTGAATCTATTCTTCAGTGTATTTTTTCCCAAAAACAGCAAAAATTGCCTAATCTCCGGCCGGAATATGATAATCAAAATCAAGACCCCAAATCCCACAAAAGGCCCAAGCAAAAAAGTCAACAGGCGCATCTCAAAATAGCTGACAGCATACCATATCCCATAGAGTAGCATCAAGCCAATAAAAATATTAAATGCTATAGTGCCACGGAGTAGTTTGTAGATCTGCCAAACCAGAATCAGAACGATCAAAATATCGATCACATCGAGGATCCGAATATCAGAAATGGAGATCAATAATTGCGTCATGTACTAATTATCCATGAAGATAATACTTATCCTTATTTAGGTCTTCAATCATATCTTAAGTCTATTGGCATTGTGGCAATCAACCTGCTAACACTCGATAAATTTCTCTTCCCGATTGAAATTTTCCTTTGAATCGACTAACGACATCATTCCTTAGCTCCGCTGCAAACTCATCCATATATCTGTCTAAATCTTCTGGTGTCTGATAGTAGTAATTACTGATGTAATGCGAAGACATTGGATCGTCGCTCTGGAGCTTTGTAAACTCATAATGTGTGAAACAACCCGTCTTGACAAGGTCGTCTAAGTGCTTGTCAACAAAGAACGATTCCCACGCCGATACAATCTCATTATTTACGCGACTCTTGACACAATAGATATACACCCTTCAAGTATTTAATTCTGGATACTATAGAGTTCCTCTTAGTTCTTGCTCACGCTCTATCGCCTCAAATAGTGCTTTGAAATTACCTTTACCAAAAGACTTCGCACCCTTGCGTTGAATGATTTCAAAGAACATCGTAGGACGTGGTTCAATTGGCTTAGTGAATATCTGTAACAAATAGCCCTCATCATCACGATCTACGAGAATCCCCAGTTCTTTTAACGGCGCTAAATTCTCGTCTATCTGTCCTACTCTGTCAGTAACTACATCATAATAGGTGTGAGGCACTCTCAAAAACTCTATTCCTCGACTCTTAAGGTCTCTAACCGTTTGGATAATATCATCTGTGGCCACTGCGATATGTTGTACACCTTCACCCTCATAAAACTCTAAATACTCGTCGACTTGAGATTTCTTTTTACCTGCGGCTGGTTCGTTAATCGGAAATTTGATTCGGCCATTTCCACTGCTCATCACCTTACTCATAAGAGCGGTATACTCCGTTGAAATATCCTTGTCATCAAAACTCAAGATATTGACAAAACCCATGACTTCTTCATAGTAAGACACCCAATGATTCATACGACCGAGTGCTACATTTCCTACCATATGGTCGACATACTTGAGCCCTACTGAATCTGGATTATAGTCAGGCGTCGTCCATTTTTTATAACCAGGCAGAAAATGCCCCTGGTAATCCTTGCGCTCAACGAATATGTGTACAGTCTCGCCATAGGTATATATACCCGACTTCACCACTTGACCGTGTTCATCTTCTTCCACGGTTGGAACCATATATGACTTTGCCCCTCTTGACATTGCCGTATTGTAGGCGTAAGTGGCATCATCCACCCATAGTGCAATTACTTTGACCCCATCTCCATGTTGATCTATATGTCTTCCGATATCAGTACCACTTTTAAGAGGTGACGTCAGGATAAGTCTAATTTTATCTTGTATGACCACATAACTTTCGCGATCTCTAATCCCTGTTTCTAATCCTGCATAGGCATGGGATTGAAACCCGAATGCAGCCTTATAAAAATGCGCAGCTTGTTTAGAATTCCCTACATATAGCTCCAGATAGTCAGTACCATTGATTGGCATAAAATCCTCATTTGAGGATATATCTTTCTTCTGCCCGATAGTATCAATCATAGTTCAATATTGTTAGAGTAGTAACTTATTAATGTGATATTAATTAAAGCGCATTTTAGGATAAAATGTTGCCATCATAAGGTTACTATAAGATCAATTTTACTCCGTGCTTCCATTTCTCAGTTATCGCTTGAATTAAGCCCAACAACACTTGACCCCACCCGATTCCTCGACATATTTATGTCATTAGTAGCACACATATTGTAATTGTGTCGCTAATGCGCCTATCTCTTAACACTATCTTTTTAGGGGAGGGAGCGTAAAACTATGTCTCAGTAAATGGAAGAGCTATTTATACTTGAAAATATATAAAGATGTGCGAACATGAAAAGATCTTCTTTTTTAGATCCGCAAAAAAGTACAATTGAATGAGACAATTCTTAATTGTCTTCTTATTGGGTTTATACGCCTTTAGTATTGAAGGTCAGGACTTGGTATTGACACAGAGCTCTACAAACTTCTCACCAGGTGTAG
>CAZJTO010000028.1:4998-16667 GCA_964548935.1 uncultured Saprospiraceae bacterium | reverse complement strand
CTTGAACTTACTCTCCATTCGCCTTCAAATCGAATTCTTAACTATAAACTCATGCACCCTCTCCGCCATAATCTCACCTATATCATCTTGGATAAAATGATTCGCATTGTCGAATTGATCATGGGCTTGACCTTTCGCACCTGGCACGACATTAATCCACTTGTCCTGTATGCTTTGACGCCCCAGCAACCGATCTTTTAGTCCGATAAATGAAATGAATGGCTTTTCGAAGGATTTTAAACTCTCCCAGGCTGACAACTGCTGCCCTACGATACCCACATTCATGGATGGCAATGTTCTCGGCCCCGCCATATATATAAATGATGGAAATGGAGCTTCATAAGCTTTAAGCTCTTCTTCCGAAAGCTTTATCTCCGTCGAATTCTGCATCGTTTCGCCGATGAAATTATTGGAATTCTGTAGGCAGAAGAGCACCCATGCTTGAAACATGTCTGGCAGACCCTTAAGCCAGTACTTTGCTATACTCTTAACCGTCTTTATCTTTGGATTGACCACAAGTGGGTTGGGGATATAAAGTGGGTTGGTCTCTTCTGTCATCAGAGGAAGATCACCATTGGCACAGACGACTCGGGCAAATAAGTCCGGATTCTCGCCAATGAGCCGCAAACCAATGAGGCTGCCCCAATCCTGCACAAACGCTGTGATGTCTTGCAAGCCCAATTGCTGAATGAAGGACAAGATCAGCTCACAATGGCGATCGTAGGTATGGAAGGTCTCTTTGATTGGCTTATCGGATTTGCCCATGCCGATCATATCTGGGGCAACACATCTGTAGCCGTGAGCTGTTAAGATGGGGATCATCTTGCGATAGAGGTATGACCACACTGGCTGACCATGCAGCAGCAATAGTAGCTCCCCATCCTTAGGTCCCTCATCGAGGTAGTGCATCCTCAGACCATCGATTTCTGCATAGTTCGCAGTGAATTGATACCCAGGCAGATTGTCAAATCGCTCCTCGGGGGTTCTTACATGATCGACGCCCTGCTCGGTGGTATGGATGGGTACTGAGCTATCCCAAAACACCTCTTTAGGATATGGGGCTACCTGCTGAATGGTCCTACCGCCACCTTTGGCAAAGTCGATCTGAATTGGTGACGAAACCACAGCTGAAGCTGCTTTCTTAAGATGTTTACCGAAGCCCATAATTGTTTACCGAATTTGTATCTTGCAGTATAGTAATAATTTAGGATTTAAAACCTATTTAATAGTCCTAAGATTGCTTTTTATCCCATTTAACGGAATCATTATATAGTCTAACATGAAAAAGACGCCCAGGAAGATTCTCCTCAACGCACGCCTACTTTTTAATCGAGAAGGGGTTAATAATGTACGTCTACAGGATATTGCTAAGCAAGCCAATATCAGCCCTGGCAATCTGTCGTATCACTTCAAGACCAAAAAGGAACTCATCCATGCACTACTCGGCCAACTACAGGCAACTTCTGCAGAGATCCGAGCAGTACACTTGAGCTACCTCGAACAAGAAGATTACCTGTCCATCACAAGGAGTTTCCTGCGATTTCAGATCGGCCATCGGTTCTTTTATAGAGACATTCTTGATCTCATCAACTTAGTTCCAGAAGCCAAGGATCTCTATGAAGCGCAGATGAATCAAGTCATCTCCTTCACAAAAAATGGGATGTACTTAGCCGTTGGCAAAGGGCTTTGGAAAGCGGAGACTCACGAAAGTAGCTTCCATTACTTTGCCAAAAACATTTGGGCCATACTCAACTCCTGGCTCATTGAGCGAGAAGTCTTTGGAGAAGATCAAGTGAGCATGGAGCAAGTCTTGAATGCCATATGGGCGTTTCACTACCCCTATTTTACAGATAGAGGAATAGAGCTTTATCGACAGTTGAAAGATCAGATTCCCACTATCGTTCAAGATGAATTGGCTATAGCCAATTAGGATTTACCCCATCAATTCGTCCAGTACGCATGTTCATCTTCTTTCGTAAAGTCTTCATTGAGGTGCTTATCTATCGATATGGGTGACTTTAATGCCCCTTGCCAGATCGGCGCAGACTGCTCGGCCAATAGTTCATTTCTCAATGCAGATAGCTCCGCTAATTTTTCCAATTCAGTACTAACCAGGTTGTGCTGTTCCGTTGGGTCGACGTTCAAATTAAACAACCAATTCTTCCCTTGCTCCTCATCCACCTGGAGTTTCCATCCGTCTTTGATCAAGAATGAATAGGTATCATTTTTAGAAAACAGAGGCCTATCGGGTTCCCCACCTCGCTCGCCGCTAAGGTATGGCAGTATATTCTCTCCGTCAATCTTCCGATCACTAGGCAGCGATACGCCCGCTAAAGCGCCTACAGTTGAGAAAATATCCAGATTAGACACTCGGCCTGAATAGGTCTGCTGACTGGCTATCTCTCGGGGATAACTGACGATATATGGGATATGCACCCCACCTTCAAAATAGGAAACTTTCCAACCTCGATAGGGCTTATTGAGATCCGAGACACCTACATAATGCGGTGCGCCATTGTCACTTGTGAATATAATCATAGTGTTTTCATCAAGGCCGTTCTCTTTCAGGGCTTGACGAACCTTACCCACACCCCTATCAACTGCTAAGACCATAGCGGCCTGTACTCGTTCCGCATGATCATCGATGAAGTCGAGTTGGTCATAATCAGATTGTAACGCTTGCAGAGGTGTATGTACCGCCCAATATGCCAGATAGAGAAAGAAGGGTTGATGCTTATTTTTCTCGATCACCTCTACAGCTTCGGCAGTCAGATAATCCGTTAGGTAGCCATCGGGCTCAAATCTCGGGCTGTCGTTAAATTGCACCGCATAGGGCAAGTTGGGCCAGAGAAATTTGTCTATAGGATCAAATGGTAACTTAGCATTTACAATATCAGGGTCATCTTCCGGTAGGAACATACTGCCTTGTTCGATCCACAGGCTTTCGTCAAAACCATGATTGGTAGGTATAAACTCCTCTGATCCTCCCAAATGCCATTTTCCGATATGCACAGAGTGGTACCCCTGAGATTGAAGCATCTCAGCTATGGTAGTCTCAGAGGGCGGTAATCCCATCTGATTGACATGAGGTAGATTATTATCTATATCGGCATCATAGAGCGGCGGGATTGCTCTGTCCTCTTGCATCTTGGCGATCAGTTTACCAAAACCCTTAGAGGTGGGCGTAAACTCATACCCAAACCGTGTAGGAAACCTTCCTGTCAACAATGCTGCTCTAGATGGAGAACAGACCGCAGTAGCAGAATACCCATTAGTACATAAGACCCCATCTGCAGCCAATTGATCAATATTGGGTGTCTTTACTCGACCATCGTCCATGCCACCACCATAAGAGCTCACTTCATTAAAACCCAAATCATCCACAAGAATCACGACAACATTTGGTTTGTCCACGGTGCGTCTCTCTGGTCCATCTTGCCAAACAACCTCTCGGTTCTCACCTGTCGGGTTCTTGATGCTGGCTAGGATGCCAGGCATCCTATACCAATTGAATTGGAACCAGATTGCACCTATCAATATCAATACAAATAAGACGGCAACTGCACGTAACAATATTCTTTTCATAGATTCAGATTGTCTCTAATTTAGGTTTTAATTACTAATTCTATAGCGAATTAAGAGAATACAGGCACCAGTGGTGACAACCTTTTTCTCAAAATTGATGTTACTGATATAGGTATTCAACTCTCTAAGCTGAAACCAACCTATGAAAGATCCAATCAAATCAATACCAGTATACTACAGGTATGTACTCGCTATATTGGTTTTATGGGTACTGGCGATTTCTCTTGCCAAGGCTTGGTATTTGTTATCTGAGTTATGGGAGATCCCCTTAGTGATGTCTTTAGGAAGTTTTATCGCTGGTTTTTCTGCTGAGGGCGGAGGAGCGGTGGCTTTCCCTATTTTTACTAAAGTCTTAAACATCGAGCCTGCTGATGCTAAACAGTTCTCACTATTAATACAATCAGTGGGTATGACGATGGCTTCTTTCTTTATAGTCACAAGAAAAATTTCTTTTTACAAATTTGCCATTTTACCGGCCGTCCTTGGTGGTACATTAGGGCAGTTTATCTCATTACAGATGGGTTGGTTTATGGCCAGTCACAATCTCAAGTGGTTGTTTACGATCATTATTGCAGCCTTGGGTTTAGCCTTGATCTTACAGCATTTTTCTGGCATTAAGCGCTCCGAAAAAATCAATACTAAAACCGCTACACCCTTACTCTTTATTACCGGCTTAGTAGGTGGATTCCTAACGATCAATGTCGGATGTGGCGCAGATATGGTTGCCTTCATCATGTTGACATTAATTCTAAACTCTACAGAAAAGAAGGCTACACCGACGACGGTTATCATTATGGCTCTCAACTCTGTCGTAGGTGTTATACTCATCTCTTATATGCAGAGTTGGTCGCCTTGGGCTGTAGATGCATGGAAGACTGCGATTCCCGTCGTTATACTCGGCGCTCCATTAGGGGCTTTGTTGGCTTCCAAAGTGAGTAACAATGTAATCTTAAGTGGTCTATTATTTTTTATATTCATAGAGGTGGTCAGCACGATATGGCTAGTCCCTCTTCAAGCATGGGTCCTTCCAGTATTCTTCGGCATTTTGGTGACTATGTTTATAATCGTATGGTGGAAGTATAGGTATATGATGTCCTCGAGATTAGTCTAAAAAGAGATACTTTCTTAAGCTCTTACGATTGATGGGCTTATTTTTAGTAATCATCACACAAACCATCATCCACGAATAAGACATCTATAGTTAGTGTTTACCGTGGACGATAAACTGTCACGCCATTACATGAAACAGCACTTCGGCATCATAACAATATTAGCTTCTATAAAGCTGATCATTCAATTAATGGGGAATGGCAACTATGGATACCATAGAGATGAGCTCCTCCACTTATCGGCCAGTGAGCATCTGGATTGGGGTTATATGGAGTTTCCTCCCTTGATCGGTTTGATTGGCAAGATTTCATACCTCCTATTCGATTATACCCTTATGGGAACAAGACTATTTCCGACACTTGCTGGAGTGGGAATTGTAGTAGTCTGTTGCCTGATCGCCAAAGAACTGAACGCCAACCGATATGGGATCCTACTTGCCGGCATCTGTGTATTGGCATTTTTACCGTTCTATCGCAATCATACGCTCTTTCAACCTGTCGCATTTGATCAATTATTTTGGACGTTCGGGTTCTATTATATCATAAGATATATCAAGACTGAGGATTACAAGTATCTGTTGTTCACAGGAGTAACATTGGGGGTGGGCCTCATGAACAAATACACTATTTTAGTTTGGGCATTCGGTGTGTTGATCGGAATGATCTTCCATCAACGTGCTAAGGTGTTTAAAAATAAATGGTGGTATGCCTCTGGCTTTCTCGCACTACTCATCTTCCTACCCAATGTGATCTGGCAAATCCAAAACAACCTACCCATACTAAGGCACCTACACGAGTTAAGTGACAGTCAGCTCAGTCAATTAAGTCTCTATGACTTTGGCTTAGAACAACTCTATTACCCCTTTACGTTAATCGTTAGTTTATTGGGAGTGTACCATCTATTGAATAGAGTTTCATATAAACCTATAGGAATAGCAGCCATAACGATTTTCTGTACGATGTGGCTTTTGCAATCAAAACCATATTATGTGTTTGGCTTGTATCCGGTTTTATTCGCTGCGGGTTCGGTAAGTATATCGACTTACTTAGCACCTAAGCGCAGGCTATGGCACTATGGTATAGCTCTGATCATCATACTGCCGTCTATTCCCTTTATCCCGCACCTTACTCCTATACTACCGATAGAACAATATGTAGCATATGCCAACTTAGAAGAGCAAGATGGGCGCATCGAGTTGCAGGGAGATTACGCAGATATGTTTGGCTGGGACGAACAAGTCAGGATAATCGATAGCCTATATCAATCCTTAAGTGATCGTGATAAACAGAATTGTGTCCTGTGGGCTGAGAATTATGGTGAAGCAGGCGCATTAAAGATATTAGGAAAGAAACATGGCCTATCTAATCCGATCAGTAGACACGGTAGTTTTTGGCTGTGGGGCCATGGCCCCGAAAATGCCGATGTTTGGATTAGCCTTGGCAATGAAACACCCTCTGTAGAACATGTATTTGAAGAAACAGAATTGGTCAAAATAATACATCATAAGTATGCCATCGCTGAAGAACAGGGCATACCCGTATATCTCTGCCGCAAGCCAAAATTGACCATCAAACAATGGTGGAAAGATTATGAACCCCATATATTTAAATGAATTAAGGGAATACGGGAAATACGGTCTACACATGCGCATGACTTGGCAAATTGCTCATGGCACTGGCACGGCAGATACCAGAACCCATGAATAATTAACCGCTAAGAACACATGTTCGGGACTATGGTAATTACCAAATCACACATAAAATTTAAGTTCTCAGATATCGTTCAGAACATAGGATTATCTGAACATCAATAGTACGTATGGAGGCCTTGAGTATATTTGACATATTTAAGATTGGAGTCGGTCCATCGAGCTCTCATACTCTGGGACCCTGGCTTGCGGCAAAGGATTTTATCTCCGACTTAGCGCCGGTTGACATGATCACGATGCACCTCTATGGATCGCTTTCTAAGACTGGTATTGGGCATGCCACGGACAAGGCGCTCGTATTAGGACTATTGGATTATGATCCAAAGTCTATTGATACGGGCAGCATAGCCAGCATCATCCAAAGTGTAAAAGAAGACAAACTCCTAAGCGTCAACGGCAGAGTGGTCGAATTTGATTTTGACAAGGATATCTTATTCGAAGGATATACGCATGAGCTACACCCTAACACCATAAAGTTTAGCGCTTTTAGCAATTCTATGCTGGTTAAAGAAAAGCTCTATGCTTCTGTTGGTGGTGGATTTATAGAATCCCCTGGGGACCAACCTCAATCAAAGCCCGGCTATCAGGTTCCCTACCCTATACAGACCGGTAGTGATCTCCTCAAGTATACGCAGGAGCAAAAGTGTAACATATCAGATATCGTCCTCAAAAACGAACTCAGCATCCGATCTCAAGGAGATATCGATGAGCGCATAGACGAGATCGAAGAAGCCTTCCTGGATTGCATCTATGCAGGATGCACGACACCTGGCGTTCTGCCGGGCGGCTTAGACGTGGTGAGGCGAGCCCCTCGACTCTGTAAGAGCTTGCTCAATACGAATTCTTTCGAGAGTCGGCAGGACTGGTTGGATCAAGTAAAAAAAGCCGAGAAGAGCTTTAACTGTGTCAACAAGTGGATCAGCTGTTTTGCGCTGGCCGTCAATGAAGAAAATGCAGATATGGGCCGAGTCGTCACTTCCCCTACCAATGGTGCAGCGGGAGTGGTGCCAACGGTGCTGATGTACTATTATTTGTTTTGCAATTACACGGGTAAGGAGTCGATCTGTAATTACCTATTCACCGCTGGCGAAATCGGCAGCCTCTTCAAAAAAGGAGCTACCATATCAGCGGCAGTAGGAGGATGTCAAGCAGAGATCGGCGTATCCTCGGCCATGGCTGCGGCTGGCCTAACGGAAGTGCTCGGCGGCACTCCAGCACAGTGTCTCATGGCTGCCGAAATAGCGATGGAGCATCACCTCGGACTAACCTGCGACCCAGTAAAAGGATTAGTACAAGTGCCTTGTATCGAACGGAATACGATGGGCGCGACAAAAGCCATCACTGCCGCCAATCTGGCCCTCGAGAGTGATCCGACGCAAAGCAAAGTCTCCCTCGATGCAGCGATCAAGACGATGTGGCAAACCTCGCTAGACATGAATTCCAAATACAAAGAAACCTCCGAAGGGGGACTCGCCATCAGCTTGCCGGTTATCAATCCAAATTGTTGATAGTCAACAACTTAAAACTTATTTGGATCAAAATAAAGTCTACTGAAAATAGGCGCTTGCTTAGTAAAGCTCAAATATTTTTCTGAGAATGCAATAGGGGTACAATATGCAAAATCTTGTATTTAATGTACATACATTGAATCAAAAATAAGTTTGCACTATGCGGCCAAATAATTTCATTTTTAGAATCATTTTTGCATTGATCACCATATTGTTCTGCATGAGTGGCAACTCACAAAACATCATCGAAGTCCGTAGCAATGTTTTTTCAGGGCATCAATTATTTTACAACGATACCAAGCTACAACCATATCAAGTCAAGAGACTGCTAAAGGATACAGAGCCAGCCTTAACTCTTTACAAAAAAGGGAGAAGAAAGCAGACTTTAGGCACTGCATTAGTATTCGCAGGAAATGCTGCTGTTACCCTCAGTCTGGTACGCCAACTGCAATCTGAGACATTAGCACGAGACCAGACTGGACAGAACTTATATTTAGGTGGTAGTGTATTAGCAGGACTTGGTGTATTTACCATTTTCAAAGCAAGTAAGAACAGATTATCTGCTTTTGAAAATTATTTTGGTACGTTGGACTCACAAGGTGAGTCTAATACTCAAGTCGTACATAGTCCATACACAACATTTAAAGGCAGCCTTTTCAAAGAAGGTCGGATAGTGAAAAAGAAAGAACGCACAGAATTATTTAAACCATATACTGAGATATCTCAAAAACATAATACAGGCAAAAAAGTATTGCTATATGGTTTGGTCGGAATGGGCGTAGGTGTAGGAGTGGTTTCCACCTCACTTGCTCTCAATTGGGATTCAAGAGAAGGCTATACTGGAAATTCTATAGTCCCTGCGGCAGGAAGTGCATTATTTCTGTCAGGCATAGCTACAGCAGTGGTAGGCCAAGTAATGATGAACAAAGCGAACATCGCCTTCGTAAAAACTCAGAAACAGAGCCTTTCAAGCATGAATAGTAAGTCAAGTGATTTGGCTATAACTTTTGGCACCCAAAAACATGGCATAGGTCTCGGATTAACTTTTTAAGTATATAAAACTGTCTAAAGGCGATCACCTAAAATCACCCTTAGAGTTAGAGCAATACTGACATGAGTACTTTTACATGTATGTAGGCTTGATTTATGGAGAAAGTGCCCATACAATAAGAGATGATCATATATGGGATGTCTTGGTTGTTGATCTAACAGAACACCTCTATTGTTTATCTCGCTCAGCTAACTGCAAAAACACCAATCCAAATAACGTAATCACTGCAATCATATAGAACACGGTGCCAAAATTATTCGGATCATTATCATAGACAAATGCTGAAAATAATGCTCCTCCTCCAATAAAAAACTCCAAGAGTAAATAGACGGTCGCCATCGCTGTACCTCGACGAGCATCATCCGATCGATCGATTACCCAAGCAAAGATCGACGGCGAAGCCACCCCAATAGAAAACCCAATCGCTCCCGTGGCGATTAGGATATCCACAGCAGAATCTGCAGCGCCTAATAGCACGTAGGACATGGCAATCAACACCATAGCGACACTGATCACTAACTTGCGACCATATCGATCTGACACCTGACCTGCCACTAAGCGTGACATCACCGAGCATAGTGTAAAACTAGTAAAGAAGAGCCCCTTGTTTTGCATACCTACGTAATCTGCCTGATCAGCCACTATAGTCAAGAGAGCTCCCAGTCCAAAAAATGTCAGTCCCGCCATGACCGCTGGCACCAACGAAACAGGGTCTATGATCTCACTGCGCTTTAACTTGAAATGACTCCATTGTAGCCGCTGCGGATGAGGAAGTGTCTCTCGCATGCGCATGACTATCAACACTGATATCAATGCCGTCAAGGAACTGGTTAAAAACATGGTATTCAATGAAAACTCATTGGCTATCCAGCTCCCTATCGGCGGTGTCATTGACGATCCTATGTTAATACTCACGCCAATAATCCCCATCGCTTCTCCCCGGCGAGCGACCGGTGCAATATCTGCCACATAGGCGGAGATGGCTGTCGGGGTAAATCCTGTCGAAAAGCCATGCATCAACCTCAATAGTAAAAACATCGACACCGTAGATAGCAGTGGATAGAGGCTACTACAGATGATACATACTATGGCGCCTACTGCG
Source organism: uncultured Saprospiraceae bacterium (assembly GCA_964548935.1). Classification (GTDB taxonomy): domain Bacteria; phylum Bacteroidota; class Bacteroidia; order Chitinophagales; family Saprospiraceae; genus GYS-P2D. Next base: position 6,603 of record CAZJTO010000028.1, on the reverse strand, counting down.
ATAACGGGCATCCTACCGATACGATCTGCCAACTTACCACTGATTGGGCGGGACAGGCCCGCAGTCAATGTGAAGAGCGAGATAATAAACCCCTTGTAATCTTCCCCGCCCATCGCCGAAAGAAATGCAGGCAACTCAGGAATCATCATATTAAAGCTGCCGCCAAATAGAGCAAAGCTCGTACAGAGTAGTATGAACTGTTTGGTATATAGTTTTTCTGAGGGGCTATTCATGGTATTTGACTGGCAAACCACAAAGGTCTCTTTTATCAATGAATAGACAACTTAAACTGAATTTCGGCTCTGTTGTTAATGATGGAGGCTCCAATAATTGTATGGAGCATAAAAACATTTTTTAACTTACAATGAATTAAATTTGAGTTAGAATAACTCTCATTGTACTTATATTAAGCATTAATTAAAACCAACACTATATTTAGGCGTATGATAGTCGGAGTACCAAAGGAAATCAAAAACAACGAAAATAGAGTAGCCATGACGCCAGCCGGCGTGCAAGCTATGAAGCGATCTGGACATCAGGTAATCGTGCAGAAAAGTGCAGGATTAGGAAGTGGATTTAGCGATCAAGATTATCTCTCTGCAGGAGCAGAGCTTAGAGATACAATCGAAGAAGTCTATGCTCAAGCAGAAATGATTATCAAGGTAAAAGAGCCTATCGAATCTGAGTACAAGCTCGTCCGTGAAGGACAGATACTATATACCTATTTTCACTTTGCATCACATCGTCCACTATTGGATGCGATGGTTAAGAGTAAGGCAATCTGCATCGCTTACGAGACCGTCGAAGATCCAGATGGTAGCCTACCATTATTAATACCGATGTCCGAAGTTGCAGGTAGAATGGCAATCCAAGAAGGTGCCAAGTATCTTGAAAAGCCCACGGGAGGCAAAGGCGTCCTATTAGGTGGCGTACCAGGTGTAGCACCAGGCCAAGTGGTGGTTGTCGGCGGTGGCATCGTGGGCACACAGGCCGCTAAGATGGCCGCAGGACTTGGAGCAGATGTAGTCATTCTCGATATCAATCTGGATAGACTACGATACTTAGAGGATGTCCTCCCTCCTAATATCAGTACGTTATATTCTAATGATTACAATATCCGCAAGCTCATAAAGACTGCCGATCTGATCGTAGGTGCTGTCTTGATCCCGGGTGCAAAAGCTCCTAAGCTGATCACTCGAGAAATGCTCAAGGATATGGAGCCAGGCACTGTCTTAGTCGATGTTGCCGTGGATCAAGGGGGGTGCATCGAGACCTGTAAGCCTACCACTCATGAAAATCCAACATTTGTCATCGATGGTATCGTACACTATTGTGTCGCTAATATGCCAGGGGCGGTACCGTATACTTCGACTTATGCATTGACCAATGCTACCTTGCGACAGGCACTGCGCCTCGCCAACAAAGGATGGAAGCAAGCTTGTAGCGATGACCTAGCTTTGCGCAAGGGTCTCAATGTCATCAATGGAGAGATTGTATATGAGGGAGTAGGAAGAGCATTTGATTTACCTGTTTCACCTGTGGAGAATTTGCTCAGCTAAGGCGCTACTGTCTACAAAGCGTCTTCAAGGGTCCTTCAAGGGGTTT
>CAZJTO010000028.1:0-4898 GCA_964548935.1 uncultured Saprospiraceae bacterium | reverse complement strand
CCATCTATAAGCATGAGTTTCACTGACTTCTTCTGGTAGAGATAGTGAATCACCATCGCCGGTATCGCAAAGAAAGCTGCTGACATCAAGCCATGAAATCCGCCATGCATAAAGGTTTGATCTTCAGGAGCATGTAGATTGACGATTACATTGATGCCAAAAGCGATTATGTACATCATCAAGAATGCTCCGCCATGGGTGATGCCCATTCCGGATTGTGCCTGCTCGTCGGTTACGCCTGTCTCTTTTTGCCAGGCCTTCCCAAATAAGGCCGTATACCATAAAAAACCCAGTAAGAATGCTGCAACAGCTGCGATTAAAACTTCTACAAATGCCATGATAAAAAATGAGTTAGTGTAATAGAAAGATAGTAAAAACTCTCTTTCTATTCCTCCTTAGTCACTCGTCTATTGTCATCACTGTTGCGGTCGATCAGGATGTTGTATGGGTCAATACCCACTTCTTTGGGTTCGGCATCAACTGTAATTGTCCACTTGTTTTCGATCTCAGAAATTTTGTGTTTCTTGATGTACAGCACTTGCTCTTCCTCCTTGCCATCGACCTCTGTCCTACCAAATATTCCTACGTCCACATAATCGCTCAATGGATACGACTTGAGTGGTTTTTTCTTACCGTCTACAGTTAAGCTATCTATGAATCCAAACTCATCTTCATACACCTGTCTGCCACGCTCATCCGTGCGATATTTGCGGACGTGAGCGGTGATATCGACGGTATATGTGCCATCCCCATTATCAGTATACTGCGTCTCCTCGATCCGGTTGTCATAGAGCGTGATCGCCAAAAAATTGTCGTCGATAAAGTAGTCTAAAGAATCGGGCGTCGCCTCTTTGAGCATACCCACTAATTCAAGCGCATTGGTATAAGGTGGCTCCTGAAATGCTACACTATCGATATAGGCGCTAAGCACATTGCTAAGCTTTTGCTCACCGATGAGATCGGACAAGGCATAGAATACTATAGATCCCTTCTGATAATGTATGTAGGGTTGATTTTCGTTGAGTGCAAGTGGCAGCTCTTTAGACGCTTCGAGACTGCGATTAAGCAAGTACTTGTCCAGCGCATCCTTGAGGAAGATACGCTTCTTCTCTACGCCGTATCTGTGTTCGAGCACCTTTAGGGAAGAGTACTCGGATAGACTCTCGGACAGCATGGTAGCTCCCTTGACATTGGCCCCGATGACTTGATGTGCCCACCACTGATGTGCGAGCTCATGAGCAGTGATAGAATAGGCATAATCAACTCCCCCGTCGTCAGTATCGTCGACTTGCGCCATGAAACCTACATTCTCCGAAAACGGTATCGTCCCCGCAAATGACTGAGCAAATGAAGCCCGTGGAAACTCAAGTATCCGCACATAGCTATGTTGATAGGGGCTATAGTTCTCTGTAAAATAGTCCAAACCATCCTTGAGCCCTCGAAACATCCGATCCAAGTTATATTCATGTCCCTTGTGATAATAGATGGTCAGGTCAATGTCATTCCATTTGTCCTGTGCGACCTCATATCGAGCTGACGAGATATTAAAGAAATTGAGCATTGGGCGTTCCATCTTATAATGGAAGTGATTGCGCCCTTCTTCTTGCCATTCCTTTTGTAGTATCCCTGGTGCTATCGCCGTCTGATCTCCTGCCGTACTTAGTTTGATTTCAAAGTTTACCCAATCTGCACTATTAGAAATATAGGTATTGGCATATGCCGATGTATCTGTGATATCAGGCATGCGCTCTTTTTCTGGTAGGTCATACTTTGTCCGAGTCTTATTCGTCACGAGTTCAAAACCATCTTGATAGCCCAGCGTAGGAAACATGCTACTATTGAGAAACGTGCCATTTTTGCGTACGGCAATGGTACGCTTAAAGGCATCGTCACCTTCATTGTTGAGAGCGAAGTCTAAACGCATCGTATCCCCTGGCTGCAGGGGATCGGCGAGCCCATATATCTTGATGTTGTTGAGCGAATCATGCACCGCAAGCGATACCTCTCGATCCATCTCCAAGTCCGTGATATAGGGCGCATAATCCAGGTATAATGTATCGATGAGCTGTTCTGTCTTGTTTTTGAGGAGATAGTATCCTTCGGCTCTAATCAAATAGTCCTCAGGATATAGATCCGCCGTAATATTGACATCGACGATACGTGGTTGTACTAGGGCGGCATATCGTTTATAAGCTTTCTCGTAATCGACTATCTGTAATTCGCGCTCCTTAGAACTATAGTAATCTTGTGCGATATTGTTTTTGTAGTAGATGTAGTATCCCAAGCCTCCAAACAAGCCCATTGTCACCAGCAGATTCACAATTTTTGGCGCAGACCATATCGCCCCCTTAAATGCGCTAAGGGCTCCTCTCGATACGCCACGTCTCCAGAAGATCCATGCCAGGCCAGCAAAAACCAAACCGCCAAGAATCCAGTACAGTCTATAGATGAAATATCTTGTCTGCGTATATCCATAGCCGTCGATATCCGAATATAAAATATTGGGCCCATCATTAAACTTATAAATGGCTTGCTCTACACCCACCAAGCCCAGAAACGTCGTCCCAATACCCACAACCAATACAGCGACCAATCCGATGTAAAAATTAGGAATGATCGAAAAGATGAATAGTGCAAATAGTGTCCATGGCATGAACTGAATCCATCGCACCACCCATGAATCATAGGCATAGAGGTCTAATTCAAAAATGTAATACCCTTGTGAGATCTGATAGATGATCCCAGCGATGATCGGGAGCACTAACAATACCCCTTGCATAATGGTGATACTCACAAACTTAGAGGTAAGAAAGCTCAGACTGGCCGTGTTAGTGGTATCCTCAAGTTGGTAGATATTGTCCGTAGTACGCCGATTGATTATGAGCCCTGTGTAGACCATGGTCAACAGCGTCACAAAAAGCCTGAATGTTGCCGCAGGTATGCCGATGACCCTCGATGTCGACGGCCAGGTACTCGTCTGCAATAATTCTGCTCCAAATGCCAGCATCAATATCAACATCAATAAACCCAATATACTGATGACTAAGAATGGCCCACCGCTAAGAATATATTTCAAATCTATTTTGGAGAGGTTGATGAGACTGCTGAAGAACTGGCCTATGCCAAAGCTTCGCTTGACTTCGGGCAGATCGAGAGTGAGGTTATGGGTGCTCTTATGGGCAGCACTTTTGAGTTCTGGTTTTTTCCAAAACTTCCACGACCAGGATTTGGGCGCAGTGTGAAACTCAAAAGCCCGATAACTCATCATCAATATCCCGGCACCAATGGCTATCCATAGCAGTCGGTTCCAAATCACGTATCCTGTGAATGGGACCAACGAGGTGTTCTCCTCCGAAATCGTCCAATATTTAGTGTAGTATAGACTGGAGGTCACCCCAAAAGGATCCGCCATAGCTGCATAAGCCTGATTTTCTAAATCTGATAGGCCACTTTCGATGATACCTTGCAGTATATAAAAGGCAATCATCACCACAAATCCCGCCACGATATTGCGGCTGAATGTCACCACAGCAAAGATCACTGCGCTAAACAAAAACGTGCCCGGCAACACATAGATCGCATAGGTATGGAGATATGGCATCATTCGATGTGGGCCTATCATATCTGGATTGACACCCGGCACATTCATCCCGATCATGATACCTGCTGCGATAAATATCGTGAGGATCAGACAGATCGTCAATGCACTCAGATACTTGCCGAAAAAATAGTCTCGCTTACTAAATGGAAACGAGTACATCACCTGATGCACATTATGCTTGTAGTCCTTGTAGATGCTAGCGCCAGCGACGTTAGGAAACAATAGGAAGAGGATGACTGCGATCCCCATTACCAAGCCTAATATCCCATTGGGCGAATTGATATACTTCAGTGAGGTTACACTAGCAGTGTTGCCATCAAAAGCCCCTGATGATGCCGCAGTCATCAATGCTGAAAATGCCATCACTAAGAGGGCATAAACAAAAATCGCTGGCCTGTTAAACCAACTGTTCAGTTCGAACGAATAGATCTTTCCGAGCATACTTAGTATAGTTTATGCAGTGGCTGCGGCACGCTCGTTAAGGTGATAGAAATATACATCTTCGAGATTAGGCGCAGCATGTCCGAAGCCTTCTCCCGGATGTCCGTCTGAGTAGATCCGAACTGTGATACTATGATCTGGATTGTAAGAATTAGAGAGGAACCGATAACGCTCTTGGACCTCAGTGAGGTCGCCCTCGATGCGCTTGATCCATATCTTGCCGTCCATCTCGGCGGCGGCAGACTCAGGGGATTGTCTGAGCAAAATAGCCCCTTGATTCATAATCGCCATGTCAAGGCATAACTCCTTGACATCCTCTACGATGTGTGTTGAAAATATCACTATATGCCCTCGACTGATCTCTCTAAGGATATTGAGAAATCGCTTTCGCTCAGCTGGATCTAATCCTGCTGTAGGCTCATCTACGATGATCAATTGGGGATCATTGAGCAACATCTGTGCGATCCCAAATCGCTGCTTCATACCTCCAGAATATCCAGATACAGCTCTACGCCTGACCTCAGACAGATTAGTTACTTCGAGGACATAATCCACTAACTTCTTACGATCTTTCGCACTTCCTACCCCCTTGAGGCTAGCAAAGTAGTTCAATAGATCCAAGGCTGATATATTGGGATATACTCCAAACTCTTGCGGCAGATAGCCCAAGGTCTTGCGCAGTTCTTTAGGCTGAGCGAGTACATTTATCTCGTTAAACTGGATAGACCCACTGTCTGGCTCTTGGAGGGTAGCGATGGTACGCATGAGTGAGGACTTACCGGCTCCATTAGGGCCTAACAGGCCAAACATTCCTTGGCCAATAGTCAAGTCTATATTGTCAAGAGCCTTGACGCCA
>CAZJTO010000027.1:0-16812 GCA_964548935.1 uncultured Saprospiraceae bacterium | reverse complement strand
GTGCGAGATGTTGATTTTGATGTTGCGGTATTTACCAATATTTCTCATGATCATTTAGATTATCATGAGACATTCAAAAACTATATCGCTGCTAAGAAGCTGCTCTTTGATGGACTGCGTAAGGACGCCGTGGCAATCGTTAATATAGATGATAACAACGGGGATGTAATGACGCAGAATACTGACGCGAAAATCTTGACCTATGGGTTGAGGTCTTATGCAGATTATAAAGCAAAAGTCTTGTCATCTGGTGCAGAAGGAATGCTGGTTAGCATAAACGATGTGCAGTTTTATACACGTTTAGTCGGAAGATTTAATGTGTACAATCTAACTGCCGTGTATAGCGTGGCTGAGCAATTGCTCGATGTAGATCAGATGATGATGTTCGAGAGTTTAAGTGCGGTATCGCCACCTAAGGGCAGGATGGAATTGGTCCATCAGAAACCTTATGTGATCGTTGATTATGCACACACTCCGGATGCGCTGGACAATGTACTTAAGTCGGTTAGAGCTGATTATAAGAGTAAGATTCTGGTTGTCGTCGGATGTGGTGGTGATCGTGATCGAGCTAAGCGACCAGTGATGGCTATGATAGCGGTGAGGAATAGCGACTATGTGGTGCTGACATCTGACAATCCACGTTCGGAAGATCCCCAAGGGATCATTGATGACATGGTAGATGGTGTAGAGCTGTCTGAAAAGCACAAAGTGTTGACTATGACAGATCGTGCCATGGCTATAAAGACGGCGATTATGCTTGCTGGATCAGAAGATGTGGTGATTATAGCTGGTAAAGGTCATGAGACCTACCAGGAGATAAAGGGAGAAAAGCATTATTTCAGCGATCAAGAAACAGTGAAAAATATATTATTTAAAGACATATAAGATTAGGTTCTATTATCATTCTCAGGTTGGTTTTAACAGTTGCAGTGGTGTGCCGAAAAAAGTTTCGGACCCACTGCTTTTTTGTTTCAGTTAAGAGCTATTGATAATAGATCAATATTGACAGAAAGAAGCTTCAAGATGCTTTATGATTTAATCCAATATTTTGATCTAAGTGATACGTTCCCTGGGGCTCGACTGTTCCAGTATGTCAGTTTTCGATCTGCTATGGCGATCATTACGTCATTGCTGATATCAATAGTATGGGGCAATCAGATTATCAATAAACTACGGTCTTTGCAGGTAGGTGAGAGCGTCCGAGATTTGGGCTTAGCTGGACAGAAAGAGAAAGAAGGCACTCCAACTATGGGGGGGATTATCATAGTCTTATCGATTGTATTGCCATGTCTCCTCTTTACCTCCCTCAGCAATATATATATTCAGATGTTGCTCGTTTCGGTGCTTTGGATGGCATTCGTGGGTGGAGTTGATGACTATATCAAGGTCTTCAAGAAAAACAAAAGCGGCCTTCAGAGCAAGTTCAAAATATTGGGTCAAGTCATGCTTGGGATCTTCATCGGTTTAACTATGTTTTTTCATGAGGATGTCGTAGTCAGAGTCCCATTAGATGAGGCGAATGCCCGGAATTACCCAATCGTTAATCAGATTACTCTGGAGCAATCTGATGGAGAAACTGTGCATTACGCCTATGTCAAGACCGGCCTAACTAATTTTCCATTTTTCAAGGATAATAAACTCAATTATCGCAACCTGGCATTCTTTGCTGGAGATAATGCCGATAAGATCTATTGGATATTTTTCATTCCATTCGTCATATTCATCATTACAGCAGTCAGCAACGCAGCCAATCTCACCGATGGCATAGATGGCTTAGCAGCTGGCATATCAGCTATTATTGCGATTACACTAGCCATTTTTGCCTATGTATCCAGTAACGCCTTATTTGCGGATTATCTGGATATTATGTTCTTGCCACAGTCTCAGGAAGTAGTTGTTTTTTCCGCTGCGCTACTTGGAGCATGTGTTGGATTTCTATGGTATAACTCCTATCCAGCGAGGGTATTTATGGGAGATACGGGCAGCTTAGCACTCGGTGGTGTCATAGGGACCTTATGCGTGATACTGAGGAAAGAAGTTATGATTCCTTTGATTTGTGGAGTCTTCTTTGTTGAAGCGCTCTCAGTAACCTTGCAGGTATCCTATTTTAAGTATACAAAACGAAAATATGGCGCAGGTCGCCGTATTTTTAAAATGTCCCCCTTGCATCATCATTACCAGAAATTGGGCATGCATGAATCTAAGATTGTAACTCGATTTTGGATTGTAGGAATCATATTAGCCATACTGGCCATTGTCACACTTAAGATCAGATAGATGGCTTATGATCTGGGTATATTAGGTGGTGGAGAGAGCGGTTTTGGAGCGGCCCTATTGGCACGAGCTCGGGATATGTCAGTATTCCTCAGTGAATATGGTGCCCTTGCAGAAGATCATCGAATGTCGCTAAAACAGCACGATATTAGTTTTGAGGAGGGTGGTCATACTATAGATGTGTTATCTCAGTGCAAAGCGATTGTCAAGAGCCCCGGTATCCCACAGAAAGCTTCTGTAATTCAGCGCTTGAGGCAAAAGGGTGTAACCATCATTTCAGAGATAGAGCTGGCTAGTCTATATATGCCAGAGCATGCCAAAATGATTGCGATTACTGGATCTAATGGCAAAACAACGACGACTAATCTTATCCATCATCTTTTAGTGACTGCCGGTTATCATGCTGTGAAAGGAGGCAATTTAGGGCCTTCTTTTAGTAATTTATTGATGGGGGAGCATGCAGACTATTATGTGGTTGAGGTAAGTAGTTTCCAACTGGAGGATATCAGTAGTTTCAAACCAGATATGGCTCTGCTTCTCAATATAACACCAGATCACTTAGATCGCTACAACTATGATTTTGATGAGTATGCGGATACTAAGATGAATATCAAAACCTATCAAAGAGATCGAGATATGTTCATCTACAATGCTGAGGATCAGGCTATTGTTAAGCGCCTTGTGCCCAGCGATGACGATACAGGTGTGGGTATCTATTATAAGGATAGGCCTAAGGAAATTGATAATGCTTATCTGACAGGCGAGCATAACCGGATGAATGCGGCTTTTGCCATCCGGACTTTGCAAGAGCTTGGCGTATCAGATCAAGACATCCAGTTGGGGTTGAAGACTTTTGTCAATGATGACCATCGGATGCAACCCGTTGCTGACTTAGATGGTGTCAACTGGATCAATGATAGTAAGGCCACTAATGTTGATTCTACTCGTTACGCATTGATGGCGATTCCAGACAATATCATTTGGATCGTTGGTGGCGTTGACAAGGGCAATGATTACGAAAGCTTATTGGGATTAGTCAAAGAACGAGTCAAGCATATTATCGCATTAGGTACAGACAACTCAAAGATTGAAGCTGCCTTTGGTCAGATAGCATCCGTGAGCTCTGTAAGCTCTATGGAGGCGGCTATAGCCTTAGCTAGGGAGATATCGCAGGACGGAGATACAGTTTTGTTATCGCCTGCTTGCGCAAGCTTTGATCTGTTCAAAAACTATATGGATAGAGGAGAGCAGTTTATTGCTCAGGTAACACAACTGATGAATACTAAAAAATTGGGATCATGAACACAATCACTGAATTATATGATAGTCTGCGAGGTGATAAAGTCATCTGGCTTATCGTCGGATTATTAGGGCTATTCTCTATACTGGCAGTATATAGCGCTACTGGGAGTATGGCCTTTAAAGAGAGAGATGGGAACACAGAGTACTTCTTGATCCAACAGATCGTATTTATCATACTCGGCGGTGGGGTCATGTATCTATGTTACAACCTGCACTATATGCAATACTCTAAGTGGGCTCCATATCTTTTGCTCCCAACACTGATACTGCTGGTGTGGACGATTTTTTTCGGTACAGAGATCAACGAGGCCCGCCGATGGATTACGATTCCGTGGATCGACAGAACCATACAGACCTCGGATCTTGCCAAGCTCACCTTGATCATATTTATAGCACGTTCACTTTCTATACGCCAAGATGTAATTAAGGACTTTAAGACTGGATTTTTGCCAGTCTTACTTGCCGTTTCACTCACCTGTCTCTTGATTGTTCCTGCGGATCTGTCAACCGCCGCTTTGCTCTTTTTGACCTGTATGCTCATGATGTTTATTGGTCGAGTAAAGATGAAGTACATCTTCATTTTATTCTTGTTTGGGGCACTTGGTATGATGTTGATCTTTGGCTTGAGTTCGATAGTTCCAGAGATGATCAGGAGCGAGACTTGGATATCTCGGATCACCGAGTATCTCTACACTGATGGCGGATATCAGATCGAACAGTCTAAGATCGCCATTGCCAACGGCGGCTGGTTTGGTGTGGGCCCTGGCGAGAGTTTTCAGAAGAACTATCTGCCTTATGCCTATGCGGATTTTATATACTCTGTTATCTGTGAAGAGTACGGTATTATGGGCGCTCTTTTTGTATTGGGTCTATACCTATGGTTATTAGTGAGGTGTATCGGCATTGTGACGAGATGTCCCAAGGCATTTGGTGCAATACTGGCCATGGGGCTTTGTTTGAATTTAGTGATTCAAGCTTTTGCCAATATAGCCGTCTCTGTTCACCTATTGCCAGTAACTGGATTGACTTTGCCCCTTGTATCTATGGGAGGCACCTCGATGATATTCACTTGTATGTCTTTGGGCATCATCCTAAGTGTCAGTCGCTATGTCGAGGAGGCCGAAGAGAAGCGCATGGAGTTATTAGAATTAGAAGTCCGAGATGCGCATAGTTTTTAGTGGCGGGGGAACCGGCGGACATATTTTTCCTGCAGTAGCCGTGGCACAAGAAGTACTGCGGCGTCACCCTGATACTGAGATCTTATTCATCGGCGCTCAGGGCAAGATGGAGATGACTAAAGTGCCTAAGGCGGGATTTGAAATCAAGGGGCTTTGGATATCAGGCTTTCACCGCAAGTTAAGCTTACAGAATCTTCTGTTTCCACTTAAGTTGCTATGGAGCTTGAGTTCGGCATTTTTTATTCTCAGGCGCTTTCGTCCAGATGCTGCAGCGGGATTTGGGGGATATGCAAGCGGAGCCGCTCTCTTTATGGCGACTCTTATGAAGACGCCCACCCTCATACAGGAGCAAAATTCATATCCTGGCATTACCAATAAGATACTGGCTAATAGAGTGAGTCGTATTGCCATAGCCTATGATAAGGCTCAGCAATTTTTCCCTAAGGCACGTACACTCCTTACTGGTAATCCGATCCGCAGTCAATTACAACACTTAGCAACCAAAGCAGAAGGTATATCTCATTTTAGCCTTGACCCCAATAAGAAAACTGTCTTGATCATCGGTGGTAGCCTCGGGGCACGAACGCTCAATCGAGGACTCAGAGATAACTACGACTTACTCGACAAGTTAACAGACGTCCAGTTTATCTGGCAGTGTGGGCAGTTGTATATAGACGAGTATAAGTCTTGCCCATCAGCCCAATTACCCCATGTCCATATCATGGCATTTATCGAGGATATGAGGATGGCATATGCCGCAGCAGATATCGTCATCAGTAGGGCAGGAGCATTGTCTGTATCGGAGCTTTGCGCTCAGGAGAAAGCTACAATACTGGTACCTTCTCCAAATGTTGCAGAGGACCATCAAACTAAGAACGCCATGGCTCTTGTAGAGAAAGATGCTGCTATCATGATAGAAGACAAAAACTTCTCAGAGAGCTTCTTGGGTGTAGTAGACCACTTGATGTCTAATCCAGAACATAGGACTCGTTTGGAACAAAATATAGTGGCTCTGGCACATCCAAAGGCTGTAGAGTTGATAGCTGATGAACTCATTAAACTCGCTCGTGGATGATCCCAATTAGGACGGCATATTTCATTGGAGTTGGGGGGATCGGCATGAGTGCTGTTGCGCGATATCTCAATTATAACGGTGTGGCCGTTTCTGGCTATGATCGTGATGATACACCGCTCATCAGAGAGTTGATCTCGGAGGGAATCACTGTATATGATGAGGAGGATGTAGACCACGTCAGCGGAGATATCGATATGATCATCTATACTCCGGCTATCCCAGAGACACATATAGAGCTGAGCTATTGCCGTGAGCACAAACTGCAATTATATAAGAGATCAGAGGCTCTCAAGATTATACTCGCGGATCAACAAGTGATTGCCGTTGCAGGCACCCATGGCAAGACTTCTACAAGTGCCATCTTATCACATCTACTGCATGATGCGGGTGTACCTATGACAGGATTTGTCGGAGGGATAATAAAAGGATATGAGAGTAATTTCCTTCATACAGGAAATGATTGGGTAGTTGTAGAGGCTGATGAGTATGATCGCTCTTTCTTACGATTGTTTCCTACCATTGCTATCATACAATCCATGGATGCCGATCATCTTGATATTTATGGCGATCGCCAGGCTCTTATAGATTCATTTAAGCAATTTACGCTACAGATCAAATCAGGTGGTAGTCTATGGGTGCGTCATGACATTGCTGACTTTTGGAATGATCCGAATTGGCTTGATGAACTTACCGACCATCATATTTCCGTTCGCAGCTTTGGCTATGGTACAGGAACGATTGATTATAGCAGTCGGGCCATGACTTGTGAGCGCGGCAGGATGAAATTCTCATTTGGGGCAGAAGCTTCATTAGGCGAGATAGACCTGCCTGGACTACACAATTTATACAATACGACAGCGGCACTTGGCGTATTGTCATCAATAGGCATTACGGACGAGACATTGGTGCGGGGCTTACAGAGCTTTAGAGGAATCAGGCGACGGTACGATATCGTACATAGATCAGAAGAACTCGTCATTATTGATGATTATGCGCATCATCCCACGGAGATTACGGCAGCCATAAATGCTACTCGCGAAAACTTTCCAGATCATCGCCTTTCGGTAGTCTTTCAACCGCATTTGTTTTCGCGTACATATGACTTTCATAAGGAGTTTGCACAAGCACTTGACGCCGCTGATGAGGTCGCTTTATTACCCATTTATCCAGCCCGTGAGCTTCCAAAAAAAGGGGTGACTTCGGCCTTAATCTATGACTTAATGACGCTCGATCACAAATCCATGATATCTATGTCAAAATGGACCCAATCTTGGAAAAAACAGGACTATGAGGTCTTATTGATGCTTGGCGCCGGGAATATCAGCAAACTAATTCCCAATATCTTGAATATGCTGTAATAAATGTTTAATATTAAAGAAAATTTTAATATGTTCGCATTTGGGCGAATAGTATGGAATCTCGCTATAGTTGCCCTGTTGGGTATTTGGGTCATAGCCATCCAACATACCAACAACAAAACTATTAAAGATATCCAGATCAATGTGAATAGCATTGAGGGGATGAGAGACTTGATAGTTAAAGACGAGATGCTTGATGTCTTAAATGATGTTTCGGCAGTCAATATTGAGACTGCACCGATCAAAAAACTGGACATCAGACAAATCGAAGCGGCTATAAGAGATGATAATAGAGTTCACGATGCTGATATATACATAGATGCACAGCATACACTACATGTAGATATCGTGCAGCGGAGACCAATACTGCGATTTAAAGGAGAGAATGGCGAAGACTATTATCTCGATCAAGCTGGCTCATATGTTAGCAAATCTCAGTATAGGGCCATCAGAGTGCCTGTAGTAACAGGTGTCTTCAACAAATACCAACCGAACTGGAAAGTTAATGACGACAATAGGATAAGTAAAGCTTATGAGGTCGGTTCGATCATTAGTAATGATGATTTTCTCAGGTCTCTGATAGAGCAGATTCATTTTGAGCGATCAGGACGAATCGTACTAATACCTAAAGTCGGAGAACATAAGATAGTGTTGGACTATATGGATAACCTCGAAAGGAAGTTGGCCTATAATCTGAAGATATTTTATAAGCAAATGGCCAAAGATAATATGTGGGATAAGTATGACGAACTTGATATCTCCTATAAGAATCAAGTAGTTGGACGCGAACTTGAATCACAGCCATAAAAAATGAAATGATGAAAACTACTGAATCTACATATGATCCTAAGGACATAGTCGTAGCGATTGATATCGGTACGACTAAGGTATGTGCTATTGCAGGATGTAGAAATGAATACGACAAGATCGACATCATAGGAGTTGGTACGGTTGCTTCCGAGGGCGTATCACGTGGTGTCGTGTCCAATATAGATAAGACAGTCAAGGCAATCAGCGATGCTATTGAGATCGCTGAGCGTAATGCAGGGATGAAGTTTCATGACATTCATGTCGGGATTGCTGGTCAACATATCAAAAGCTTGCATCACAGAGGACTCTTAGTGCGTAGTGATGTGACATCTGAGATCAGTGTCGATGATGTAGATAAACTGATTAATGATATGTACCGATTGGTACTGCCACCAGGAGATAAGATACTCCACGTTATTCCACAAGAGTTTTCAGTGGATGATGAGCGAGATATCATTGATCCAGTCGGGATGTCCGGTGTGAGGTTAGAAGCTAACTTTCACATTATTACCGGTCAGATATCTGCCTCTAAAAATATAATGCGATGCGTTGAGAAGGTGGGTCTCAATGTTGTAGATATAACACTTGAACCCATTGCGTCTGCATCTGCCGTCCTGTCTGATGAAGAGAAAGAAGCGGGAGTGGCCCTGATCGACATAGGAGGAGGAACTACTGATATCACTATATTCAAAGATGGCATTATACGCCATACTGCGGTAATCCCATTTGGGGGTAATGTCATTACTAAGGATATCCAAGAAGGGTGTACTGTGATGCATGATCAAGCCGAAAAATTAAAGGTTAGGTTTGGCTCTGCACTGGCTGAAGAGATCTACGACAACAGGATCATAACTATCCCAGGACTACGAGGCCGTGAACACAAAGAAATCTCAGAAAAGAACTTATCTCGGATCATCCAAGCGCGTGTTGAGGAGATCTTCGACTACGTATTTTGGGAAATCCGTCGATCTGGCTTCGAGAAGAAATTAATAGCAGGACTCGTGCTTACGGGAGGTGGATCGCTGCTGAAGCATATCAACCTGCTCGCAGAGTATCATACTGGAATGAACTGTCGAAAAGGTCAGCCTATCGAGCATTTAGCTCATGGCTATAGTAGTGCGTTAGCCAGTCCTATATATGCTACAGGTATCGGTCTCTTAATCCATGCGATTAACAATGAGGAGATCAAGAAACAACTTGAAGAAACAACTGAAGAGGCTGTCTTGAACGGTGAGGATTCGCCAGTGGCTATGGGGAGACAACAAGAAAATAAGTGGATCAAGAAGATATTTACCTATACCAAGGAGTTTTTCGAAGCAGCTCCTGACACAGACTTTTAAATTGACTTTATTAAAAATGATGAAATATGTCCTTGGAGTTTGATTTTAAGAAAAGAGATGGATCAATTATTAAGGTAATTGGTGTTGGAGGTGGTGGTGGTAACGCCGTTGCCAGCATGTTCAAACAAGGTATAAAAGGTGTTGATTTTGCCGTGTGCAATACGGATATACAAGCATTGGAGAATAGTCCTGTGGAAACGCAGATACAGCTTGGTCCTAACTTGACTGATGGTCGTGGAGCAGGCTCCAAGCCAGAGGTAGGAAAGCAAGCCTGCGTAGAGTCGATTGATGATATCAAGAGATTTCTCGATGACGGCACTAAGATGGTATTTATCACTGCAGGAATGGGTGGTGGTACCGGAACTGGTGCTGCACCTGTAGTAGCTAAAGCTGCAAAGGAAATGGGTATCCTCACAGTGGCGATTGTAACGCTGCCATTCAAGTTTGAGGGCAACCGACGCCAGCGCTATGCTCTTGAAGGACTCGAAGAGCTCAAAGCCAATGTCGACGCATATCTGACTATATCTAATGATCGCTTAAGCAAAATCTATGGCAACCTAAAACTGTCCGAGGCATTTGCTCAGGCAGATAACATCCTCACCACGGCTGCTAAGGGTATCGCCGAAATCATAACGGTTCCAGGATATATCAATGTTGACTTTGAAGATGTAAACACGGTGATGAGAGGTTCTGGAATCTCAATCATGGGCAGTGGTTTGGCAGAAGGAGAAGAGCGTGCCCGTAGAGCGATTGATGAGGCGATGAACTCACCGCTTCTTGAAGACAATGATATCAGAGGAGCTCAGCACATACTGCTCAATATCACCTCAGGTAAAAAGGAGGTTACGATGCAAGAGGTGGCAGAGATCACGGACTATGTGCAAGAGGAAGCTGGATATGGCACCAATATCATTTGGGGTAATTGCCACGATGATAGCCTCGGTGAGCAACTCTGTGTGACATTGATAGCCACTGGATTCAGGGATAATACGACAGGCAACGATGTCACAAAAACTAAAGAGACCAAGGTACGAGTGCCACTCGACGAATCTCAGGAGTGGACGGAGTCCAATGGGATATCGATTGGAGCAATTGATGGTGAGGACACTCATACATTTGACTTTGAAGAGGAGGATGTTCGTCAGTCTATAGAAGCGCTCAACAACTCATATACTCCAGATCATAACGTCGGAACTCCAGAACCCGAAGCACGCTCATTTTCTGATGAGGAGAAGGAGCGATTTAGAAAGCTCGAAGATGCACGACGCAGCTATATGCGCAATACCATCGCACCAAGTTTTGACAATCCGCAAGCGATTAATGACATGGAAAACGAGCCCGCATATAAACGTCGCAGGGTAAATCTTGATGATGTAGACGCAGCTCGAGATTCTAGGAGATTATCTTCTTTTACGGTAGGACCAGACGGGGACAGACCCTTAGAAAAAACTAATAATTCTTTTCTACATGAAAATGTGGATTAAAATTAATGTGAATAATATATTAGAAAAAATAATATGTGTATATTCGCATAATATCAGACGATTATACATTTAATAATGATTGAATATAAGAATTAAACTCTGATCTTAGCACAGACTGCTTCGGCAGTTAATGATAGACGAAAACGTACTCTTTTTATCTACTATCATATTAAGGAAAAGCTGTGACTAAGATTCCTGACATGTCAATGCAATTTCTGTTGATTGCGATGTGTCAAGTTTATGGGCTAATGATGGATTTCGTCTTTTTATTATAATCTTTTCCTTTTTATGAGATTGGTTTATTAAAAAGTTGCCTCGGCTCCCTGCCGAGGTTTTTTTATGTCCATACATAAGGAACTGTTATCAACTCTCGATTGGGCCTAACGGCCAATCTAATATCGTACCTTAAGCCTAATACATAACACATACAGCTATAATGAAGGCTTTAACTACGCTGATATTCCTCTTAGCATCTTATAATTGTAGTCTTGCACAAGATCATCCTTACACGCCTAAATTTTCATACGAGATTGAGAGAGATCTTGCCAAGGGTGTAATACATGAATCCCGAGCGGCCCTATTGTCCTCGCTTATCGGAGATTATAGAGCATCCACAACATACAGCGACAATAATGTCTCTTGGGGAGTTGATTCGCTCAGTCTTGGAGGATTAAGTATACAGGATGCAATACCATTTATCGTCAATGCTGCGGCGGATCACCAGATCGTCATTATTAGCGAGAGCCATACTAAGCCACAACACAGAATATTTGCTTTAGAATTAATTACAGAATTATCAAAAATTGGTTTTAGACATCTCGGTATGGAGACCCTGTCCAGCTACCCTAATAATACACTCGTTGACACGCTACTTCAGGAAAGAGAATATCCACTTAACCATCCCATCACTGGTACCTATACCTTGGAACCACAAATGGGCAATCTTGTAAGAGAGGCACTCGGATTAGGTTATCACTTGTTTCCATACGAGCGCACCACCAGAGGTGGATCAAAGGGTAGAGAAGAGATACAAGCTGACAATATCTCTGCTTATCTCAATAACCACCCTGACGCGAAGATTGTGATTCTGTGTGGATTGCATCATGCTATTGAATCTGAGCATAGGAAAAACCCTGAGTCGCAGTATATGGCGAATTACTTAAAGGTCAAGACGGGCATTGATCCCCTGACTATCTATCAAGATAACTTCACAGAAAAATTTACCCATAATGAACATGCATTACTGAGGCGCATCAATCTCACAGGGCCATCTGTGTTTACTGACAATAAGAGTTCACTGGTATCTATAACACCTCACGTAGATGTAGAAGTACTTCACCCCAAAACAGTATATATTGATGGACGGCCGAACTGGATGTATCGCAAGGGTCTGCGAAAGGCTGTGGATATTGACAAACAAGGGATTGCGACATATCCTGTAATAGTATCCGCTTTTCCAGAGGGTGAATCTAACTCAGTGCCAGTCGATCGGATAGAGTTGAAGCACCAGAATGATAACAAAGTACTGGTACTTGCACCAGGGCCCTATCGAATCGAGATATACGATGGCACGAATGTCACGCTAGTAGAGAAAGTCGTAAAGTGATTCTGATATTGCTAGTTAGTCTGAACCAGCTCTAAGACATCTGAGTACTTCTGACCTGTATCCAGATTGAAGAGATGTACGAAGTATCGACCCGTTTTTACATTCCAGAGATTGATGGTGTTGAAGTAATCGAGTTCTTCGTCGATGTGATAGAGTTTCTGACCATCCTCAGCAAAAATGCGTAGCGAGTACCTACTCGGTTTGATATTACTGATGTCTAACTGATTATGTGTGCCACGAATGGTAGTGATATGCGGATCAAAGTCCTTAATGGCATTAGCGGTGTTGAGAAATGCGTAATCGTGATTCTCAGTATATGCTATATCATTATTACAATACATGCGATCTGCTAAGGTGTGATCGAGTATGAATGGATTGACTTTATTATCCTGATGTAATGCGATTCTCCTGTTTTTCGTACGCTCTGCCTTATCTACAGCGTCTGACTTATGCCATTCACATAGATACTTCCTCATGTTATCAAAATATTGAGGATCTGTTTCGACGGCCGCATCACGATACATTGTGTAGAAATAGAATATTGACCGAGCCACGTCACCTTTGAGGTGTTCTGCGGGTTCTATCCAAAGCTCACTCGAATTTGGCTTATAAAACTCGTTAAAGTGCACTATAGTCTCATTGGAGAGATACTTAGTACTCTTATACTCCCGATCATTACTAATCCAGTGATCTGTAAGGTGGTCAGGTATGTTCTTGTAGATCACTGTACGATGTCTTGATAGAAGATCACCCCTGACTGGGATGAGGTTATACAAGTCGGAGTATGCGTTGCCGTAGGATGTTTTGGCCCCCTTAGACATAGGATAAATATGGTCTATGTGTGCTGTTTTTCTTTGGAATGACCCACGACTCAAATAGTATGCAGGATGTCTCTCACCTTGAGGCAACTCAAAAGCAGTCTCCGTGTAAAAAGTCTCAACACTGTGATTGTCGTTAAACACATCAGCAAGCAGTATATGCTTAGCTTGAGGGAGTACTTCAACAAACTTGGGCTTATAGTTGGCAATAACTTCCGCCTCGAGGGCAGTGCCAGAAAGATCAGTGAAAAGGGATGCTTGTCCATACAGAAATGTAGATAGACCTATGGCAACGATAGATAGTAAGACCCGATTCATATGTCGAATATAACACGCAGTTGGTGTTCTCAAAAATGAAATCGATTTTTATCACAAAAAAAATCTTATACTAAAAATCAAAATATATTAAGAGCACATTATTAGCCTATTAGACCTATAGGTATGCTTATATTTGTTAAACTCCTCTATGAGCTATCTCATATTGGATTTACTAGTATGGTCTCCTAAAGACTATGTAAAATCAACTTTAGATGCCCACGAATAAACATGCCATAATCAGATATCGTACCATCGATAGGTGTCTGCGTGACCGCAACGGCAGGTGGGACTGGCGTACGCTTGCTGAGGAGTGTTCTCGTGAGATTGGCAATGCAACAGGCGTAGATATAAAGCTGTCCGAAAGAACGATCAAAGGTGATCTCGCTGACATGCGTAACAATGATATACTCGGGTATTATGCGCCTATCGATTACGATCGCAAGGAAAAGTCATATTACTATACTGACCCTCAGTATGCCATCAGCGAAGTGGCCATTAATAAAGAAGATAAAACGCAGCTTAATCAGGCTCTCGAGATATTAAAGCAGTTCGGCGGGCTATCAGATGTGATGGGTGTACAATCCATCATCACCAAGTTGCAACATACCATAGACAATAGAGTAGACAAGGCTAAGTCTATTATTCATTTTGATCATCCTTTAGATGCCCCCGGTCAAGAGTGGTTGTATCATCTCTACAACGATATCAGAGAGCAACAGACTGTGAGCATTATGTATCAGCCTTTTGGTCGCCAGCGGAGTAGTCATCTGATGAGTCCATACGTGCTCAAGGAATACCAGAAGAGGTGGTACTTGATTGGCTATCATCATGATAAGAAACAGATTAGAACATTGGCACTGGATCGTATACATGAAGTAAAGAATAGTATGGCCACATACATACAGGATGAAGAGTTTAATGCAGCCACTTACTTTAGCGATGTCATCGGACTGACGATCTCACCAGGTTCAGTGCCGGAGCGCATAATAATCAAGGCTACTGATCTGCAGGTTCAATATTTTAAAACACGCCCAATGCATCCATCGCAGACATTAATAGAGGAGAAAGATGACTATGCGATCTTCAGCCTAAGGGTCATTATAAATTATGAATTGGTTAGTGAATTGTGTTCTTACAGGAAGGGTGTAGAGGTGATAGAACCGCCGTCATTACGTGAGCAAATGCAAGAGGTAATTCAAAATATGGGTAAACGCTATAGCCAAGTATAGGATATACCCTTAGTTCTTATTTTATTACTCATCTTACTTTTATTCAGGGTATTACATATTATAACTATTCATCATGCATGATCAGTGCACGGTAGAGTAGATATTGCATCACAATAAATCATCCCAACAATGACACAGCAAAAGAACTACATCCTCCACAACCTCATACTCGTCGACGAAAGCGCTTCCATGCAAAAAATGAGATCCACGGTTGTTCAGAGTATCAACGATACGATCGCGACTATTCAGCATAATCACAGTGCAAATAGTACTAAGGGGCAGCAACAGAAGATCTCCCTTTTCTCCTTCAATGGCCTTGGTACTAAGATGCATCGCTATAACCAGTATGCAGACCAGATTGAACCTCTCTCGGCTCAAGAGTATAAGCCGAACTCAACTACACCATTGTTGGATTGTCTTGGTTCATCTATTGGCATGATTCGCTCTGTACAACTCAATAATGATGAGCGGGTCATGGTAACGATCATATCTGATGGCGTAGAGAACGGCTCTAAGAAGTATTGTATCAATGCAATCCGACAGTTGATTGACTGTGTCAAGGGTCAAGGGTGGATATTCAATTATATTGGAGCACACGAGGGAGTGGCCAATTTCTGCAAGACACTCAACATCACCAATTACTATCAGCTCAAAGAAAGTGACATACATAAGCCTCAGACGGGTCGCAATATGTTGTCAGCGATCGCCCGTAAATCTTATATCAATACCCATCCAAATCTAATCAGGGCATAGTCAAATGAGATTATAGATTCAATGAGAGTTCGTATCTTGATGGTACTCATGAAGATAATAACTAGCAATGCCCATATATTGAGATATACCGTCGGTATAGTCTTTACTATTCTATTGTGTTCTTTCGATGTACGAGGTCAAGAGCCGGCAACTGATAATATGGCCAGTGCTATTGAGCGTGTCATTAATGAGGGGCAAACTGTAGGAATAGCAGCAGGGGCAATCAGAGATACAAGTACCTGGTTTTATGGGGCGGGATTTAGAGACGTTAGTACCCAAGCACTCTTTACAGAACATACGATTACTCGAATAGCTTCAATAGCTAAACCTATGACGGCTATTGCAACCTTGCAATTGGTAGAACAGGGCAAATTGAGTTTGGACGATCCGATTAGTAAGTACATACCCGAGATTAAAAATAAAAAGCTTCTCGCTGCCACCGTTAAGCACCTGTTGCAGCATACTTCAGGCGTCAAAGCATACAAGAATAAGAAAGAGGCGAATAATACCAAGCAATATCCTACACATCTTGACGCAGCTGAATTGTTCATGAATCGTAAACTGCTTTTTGATCCCGGAGAGGGATACAGATATTCAACATATAACTATACCTTATTGTCAATCATACTGGAGCGAGTATCAGGGCAGTCTTATGAAGCGTATATGCAAGAACACATTTTTGATGTGGCGGGGATGTCTTCTACTTCTGTCGAAGAATTTGGAAATTATCCCGAAGGCAAGGCGACTATATATACTGATGACAACGGCTTCAAAGCTGTAACCGATAGTAACCTCAGTGATCGAGTGGCTGGTGGCGGGATTCAGTCTACTGTTCACGACGTTCTATTATTTGCCAAGGCCGTCACTAGCAATTTGTTGATTTCCGAAGAATCCTTCAAACTCATGATTGAGGATAGCGGGATGAAAAAAGAAGGTAATCCATACGGCGTGGGTTGGTTCCTGTATGGAGATAGCCAGAATAGTGGCCCTATTATTGGGCATACTGGGGGGCAAGTTGGGTGTACGGCGATGCTCATAATTATACCGGGTGCTAAGGCAGCAACTGTTGCGATTACTAATGTAGCTGGAGTACCGAGTGTTAGTCAGATTGCTAATGACTTATTTGCAGTAGTTGCTGAGATGAAGTAATAGATGGCTCTCTTCTCTGTCTTTCGTTGGAACCTATCGGGGGACACTTCACAATTGATCTCTGTCTATGAATTGTTATCATAAAAAAAGCCAAGACGAAGAACCGTCTTGGCTTTTT